>JAPLFH010000033.1 GCA_026390815.1 Ignavibacteriales bacterium
CCCGTGGCTGTCGTATAAGAAAATGAACTCATTAAATAATCTGTGTACAGTTCTAAGAGTTCTTTTTTCATCGCATACCTCTGATTTTTGTCACCAGAAATTTAATACCTTTCTTTCTCTTTGCGTAAGGTGAGTTAATTAGATCGTGAATTTAACTTGTTGGAACTAATTGCTGATTTTTAGAAAAACCTTCTTCTGAAATTTTTATTACTTCTTTGCAATCGACGCACATATAAATTATTCTGATGTAGTTGCTCGATTCATACGTCATTACCAAGACTTCATTAGATTTCTTTCCGCAATGCGGACATACAACCTTAACATACTTTATTTCTATTTCCGAAATCATCTCTCCTCTGGAAACTACTCTTATAGCTTTTTAATCGTTTAAATGTTCCAACTGCTATACATTTAATTGATTTTTTACTCTTACAAGCTGCAAACATCCATCAAATATTATAAACTTTGTATCTTGCTTCTTCCGGTAAGGAAACGATTAAATGTTTTACTTACCCAATAAACTTATGCTAATACAAATTTATAATCCTTGCCATGAACATGCTAATTAAAAATATCTTACGCAACAAATCATTTAAAAACCTTATAAAGTGATGCTATTATAATTTTAAAGCTGCAAACAACTTTGCTACAGTTTTAACATATGTTTTATTTTCGTGTTAGCTGTACGCGATTTTTTATTAATAGATATTTTAATTTTCTACTTGTAATTGGTATTTTTTTCAGGTTTCTTTTGCATTCAAAAAAATGTGATGGTAAATGATAAACATTCCTTATTTAATTGCAAATGAACTGTTAATAAAGAACGAACAGGTAAATGAAGTAATTGCACTATTTAAAGATGGCGCCACAATCCCTTTTATAGCGCGATATAGAAAGGAAAGAACCGGTGGTTTGGATGAAGAACAACTCCGCTCTATCGAAGATCGATTAAACTATCTAACCATCCTTGAAGAAAGAAAAGATACTGTTCTGAAAAGTATTGAAGAACAAGGGAAACTAACTGATGAATTAAGAGACAGAATAATTAATTCTGCAAAGCTTCAGGAAGTTGAAGATTTATACTTTCCATACAAACCCAAACGGAAAACACGCGGAACAATTGCTAAAGCAAAAGGATTAGAACCGCTTGCACTGTTCATTTTAGAAAACCCAATGTATCCGGGTGAGTTTAATGAAAAGCTACGAGAGTTTATTAATGAAGAATTAGGTGTAACCACGGAAGAAGAAGCACTGCAGGGAGCAAAAGATATCATTGCTGAAATGATAAGTGAAAGCGCTGACGTCCGTAAAATTGTACGTGAATTTTTACTTGAAAATGCAACGATAGCTTCTGAAAAAGTTAAAGAAAAAGCCGAAGTAAAGATCAATACTAAAAAAGATGTTTATGAGATTTATTATAATTTTAGAGCATCAGTTATTAAAATTAAACCTTATCAAACACTGGCAATAAACAGGGGTGAAAGAGAAAAAGTTTTAAGGGTTGCCTTAGAGGTTGATGACACCTCCATCTTGAAAGATATTTGGAAAACCTATTTACAGTATGAAGATTCTGTCTTCAGAAATATTCTTGAGGAAACAATTGAAGATTCATATCATCGTTTAATCTTTCCTTCAATTGAACGAGAGGTTAGAAATTATTTAACAGATGCTGCCGATTTACACGCAATAGAAATCTTTGCCTCTAACTTAAGACAATTACTTTTACAACCTCCGATTGCCGATAAAATAATTATGGGAATAGATCCAGGCTTTGTTTCCGGAAGCAAAGTTGCTTTAATTGATACTACCGGAAAATATCTTGAAGGGGAAACTATTTATCCTCATCCTCCACAAAACAAAACGGATTCTGCCTCCAGGGTGGTATTGTCACTAATTAAAAAGTTCGAGGTTTCAGTTATTGCAATTGGCAATGGAACTGCAAGCCGGGAAACTGAATTTTTTATTGCTGATTTAATAAAAGCAAATAATCTTAATTGCCATTACTTACTTGTTAGTGAGGCGGGCGCTTCTGTTTACTCCGCGTCTGTTATTGCCAAGCAGGAATTCCCAGATCTGGAGGCAAGCCAGCGCGGAAATATTTCTATAGCACGAAGAGTTCTGGATCCTTTAGCCGAGTTGGTAAAGATAGATCCAAAATCTATTGGAGTAGGTTTATACCAGCACGATGTTGATCAGAAACTTTTAGGTAAAAAACTTGATGATGTTGTAGTAAGCTGCGTAAATTATGTTGGGGTTGATTTAAACACGGCTTCAGTATCTTTACTCACTTATGTTTCCGGATTAAATAAAAGAATTGCCAACAACCTTGTTAAGCATCGGGATAAAATTGGAAAGTTTCTTAACCGCACTCAGCTTTTAGAAGTTGCCAGTTTAGGTGAAAAAGTTTTTGAACAAGCCGCTGGTTTTTTAAAAATTCCTAATGGCACCAATCTTTTGGATAATACATTCATTCACCCCGAATCCTATTTAGCAACAGAAAAACTTTTAAACATCTGCAGCATTTCAACTAACAACCTTAGAGATTCCGGAAATCTTGTGCACTTTTACGTTTCTAAACAGGGCAGCAAGAAAATTGCTGATGAAATTGGAATTGGTGAACCAACTTTGCTTGATATAATTGAGAACCTAAAAAAACCTGGCAGAGATCCACGCGAAGAATTACCCAAACCAATTTTACGCAGCGATGTTTTAAAAATGGAAGATTTAGTTGAAGGAATGCGGTTAAAAGGTACCGTAAGAAACATTGTTGATTTTGGAGCCTTTGTTGATATTGGCGTTAAACAAGATGGACTTTTGCACATTTCGCAAATTGCAAATAAGTTTGTAAAAAATCCTTTGGATGTACTAAGCGTTGGAGATATTATTGATGTTACTATACTTTCAATCGATATTCAGAAAGGAAGGATTTCACTTAGCACCAAAATTACGGTTGTTTAGTTAAGGCAATTGCCTAATTATTGGAATTCCATCACTTCAGTAATAGTTGGTGCTGATGATTGAGCACCCATCTTTGTTACAGATATGGCAGCAACAACATTTGCAAATTTAATTGAATCGTCCAAGGTGAAATTATGATATAATCCGTAAGCTAAACCTGCATTAAAGGAATCGCCTGCTCCAGTTGAATCAACAGCTTTCACTTTCTTCGCATTAAAGATTGCTGCCCGTTCTTGATTAATGAGCATTGCACCCTTTTCTCCAACGGTTACGATGACATTCTTTACCCCTTTATCAAGTAACATTTGTGCTGCCTTTTTGATTGAGACTTCATCTCTGATTGGTTGACCAGTTAAAATTTCAAGTTCGGTTTCATTTGGTGTTAGATAGTCAATCATACTTAAAACATTATCCGGAATTAACGTTGCCGGAGCTGGATTAAGAATTACTATCATTTCGTTTTCTTTTGCAAGCACAACTGATTTGTTTATTGTTTCAAGCGGGATTTCTAATTGCGTTAATAATATTCTGGATTTTTGAAACAGCAACTTTTTGGTTTCAATTTCCTCCGGCATAAGTTTCATATTGCTACCGGGAACCACCATAATTTCGTTTTCACCTTTAGCATTAACTGCAATAACTGCTATACCAGTGCTTTCTTCCGGATCAACAAATATGGCGTTGATATCCACCCCATCTTCTGCCATACCGCGGGATAATTTTTCTTTGAATGCATCATTCCCCATTTTTGTAATGAAGTAAGTCTTAATACCAAGCTTGGCTACACCAACAGCCTGGTTGGCGCCTTTACCTCCGGGGAATGTCTGAAATTTTTTCCCCAGTATTGTCTCCCCTAACTTGGGAAAATTTTCCAGAGTAACAACCATATCCATATTTGTACTGCCCACCACAAGAATTCCATCGCGCTCCATGTCTTGCACCAAAATATTATAATGTAAATTTATTTTTGTAAACTACGTATAGAATAATTTTCTGTTTTTTAAACGAATTAAAAGTAGCCGAAAATTTGAAACAAAACAAGAATAACTCTTTCCGCTTTTTGCACATAAATCCATCCTTTCTAAATCTTCATACTGTCTCGCTATTAAAGACAGCAATATAAATATGGGTTGCTACACAAATCTTTGAACCGGGGAATACACCACAGCCAATTCAAAACCTAAACATGGTATTAATTATTCTAAATAGAATTGAAGTGTTGATGCCGGGTTACTTATAATTGCTTACTGGTTAGTCACATAAACAAAAAGCGGCAAGCCGCAATGGTTGATCCCGCTATCGGGATTGATGAATTACCTGCCTTTGCCGAGTCTGTTGCACAACCCAATTTTTCAATAAAGTTAATTGAGACAAAAAGAGAAATAATATTTTAATAGATAAATTATGTTTTTTAAAAAGCTTTCAGAACCCGTTTTAATCGTACTAATGTAGAATTGAAAGTCTCTTTTCAACTTAAGCATTACAATAAGACTTTACATTCAAATTTGTTTTATGGCATTAGCTGTATCAAAGTATGTTGAAATAAAAACGAAGCAGTCAATACAAGCTTTTCTTTCCGAATGCAAAAAAATCACAGACACCCGAATATTAATTAAACTTAGTAATAAAATTATTCTTGCGTGTTCCTTTATCAGAAGAGGTCTTAAAACTTCTACAAAAGCTAATTCTTCTGCTGCACTAATTTGGACAAGTCGGGAAACTTATGCTTTCGTTAAAAGTTATTAAGCAAAACAATAGATTACATTTTAAATCAATTACTGTAAGATTAGCAATCAATAATACAGGTGAATATAGAAATGATAATGAGTGCGGTCAATTTTTAGCATCATAAAAGCTTTTCTGCTTCTGCCAGATTCTCTTTCTTTCCCAAATCCAGCCAGAAATTATCGTCGTGATTGAATGCAATGATTTTATAATTACCAACCAGCTTCAAATAAAGTTCTATGATTGAAAAAATATTTTCTTCCGGCATCAGTTCAAAAATTTGCGGATTGATGATTTGTATTCCGCTGTTTGCAAGCGGATGCATTTGGGATGACGATTGCCTGGCGATTTTCGTTTCGCCGGTTTTTATATTCTTCCAACCGCATAAAATATTATCATCATCAAAAAGCAAGTAGCGTTGCGTGGCTCGGTTTCTTACCGCCAGAGTTGCAATTGAGTTTGCAGTAAGTTGTGTCTGGTAAAGTTTATTGAGATCAATATTTGAAAAAACATCAACATTGTAAACAAGAAATGGTTTTCCATTATCAAAAAACCATGCGGCTTTCTTCAATCCTCCGCCAGTATCAAGCAGTAAATCACTTTCATCGGAAATCGCAATGTTAATTCCAAAATTATTTTTCCTTTTCAGGAAATCAACAATCATATCAGCAAAATGATGCACATTAATAATTATTTCATCAATACCGGAATATTTCAGCTTAGTTATAGCTAATTCAAGTAGAGGAATGTTTTTTACTTCTACTAAGGCTTTCGGTTTATTGTCAGTCAGCGGTTTAAGTCGGGTGCCTAATCCTGCTGCAAAGATCAGTGCTTTCATATTAAGTGAAACGATAAACGTCAGACGTCAAACGAAGGAAGTAAGACGCGGGACGTGAATTATAAAATTGTTTAGAATAATTAAGCCGTCATTCTATTTGTTTAACCAATCCTAATTCCCGGTGATTTATTTTTACTTTCACATCAAATTTATCTTTCAGATGTTTAGCGAGTTTTTCTGCGCAGTAAACTGAGCGGTGCTGTCCGCCGGTGCATCCGAAGTTTATCATCAGATTAGTAAAAAATCTTTTCTGATAATTTTCTACTGTGCGATCAACCAACGAATAAACATCAATCAAAAATTTGTTAACATCGCTTTCTGTTTCAAGAAATTCAATTACCTCTTGGTCCCGACCAGTTAACGAGCGGTACTGATCATACCTGCCCGGATTATTAATGGCACGGCAATCAAAAACAAATCCACCGCCGTTACCAGTTTTATCTTCAGGAATTCCCTTCTTATAAGAAAAACTATTTATAAGAATGGTAAGGTTTAATGTGGCTTTTGTTTCCCCGTATTTTTTTAATTCTTCGGAATCAATCATTCGTCGCAGAACTTTTAGCAAAGTTGGAAGTTTAACCGGAAAAGTGACTGTGTTTAAAATCCATTCAAGGTTGCGTAATGCAAACGGAATACTTTTTAGAAAATGTTCCTTACGTTCATAAAAACCTCGATAACCGTAAGCACCCATTGCCTGCAGCATTCTTATTAAAACGAATCCAAAAAAATATTGTGTAAATTCCAGTTCGTTAATTGGAATCAATTTGCCGGTTGTTTCAATGTAATGATGGAGTAGTTCTGCACGAACCGGCAATGGTATATCGGCTTTGGCATCATACAGCAAAGAAGCCAGATCGTAATGAAGCGCCCCTTTACGCCCACCCTGGTAATCTATGAAGTAAGGTTCACCGTTGTAAATCATTACGTTACGTGATTGAAAATCGCGGTAAAGAAAATACTCGCTTTCAGCTTGAAGCAAATAATCGGTGAAAGTCCGGAAATCATCTTCAAGATGCTGCTCATCAAAAGGAACCTTGGCAAGTTTAAGAAAATAATATTTAAAATAATTTAAGTCCCACATCATAGATAATTGATCGAATGAGGAGCGCGGGTAGCAAACACTGTAATCCAAATCTTTACCCGCAATTATCTGGAACAGGGGAAGCTGCTCAATTACTTTTTTATAAAATGAAATTAAATCAGCAGGAAAACCACCGTCTTTACGAACTGCGGTTAAAAATGAAAATAGAGTTGTATCACCAAGATCCTGGATTAAGTAAACATTGTTCTTCAAATCTTCGCAATAAATTTCGGGCACTCTTAATCCCTTAGAGAAAAAATGTTTACTGAAAGTTAGAAAAGCAATGTTCTCTTTCTTATCAGAATTAAAAACGCCGATGGCAGTTTTGTTTCTTCCGGTTATCCGATAATATTCCCTTGCAGAACCAGACAGAGGAAGTGCGGTTATGTTTAAGGATTTTTCACCAGACCATTTTTCAAAAAGGATTATTAATTTTTTATCTTTTTGCATTTATACCTTATTTTTTTCATAGGAATCAAATCTACCAGAACTAAGAACAAGAACAAGAACAAGAGTAAGAGTTTAAAATTTACTTACCAAATATATTTATAAATTGTCCGTATCCGGTGGATGCTTCCGGATAATTTTTTCTATCAGCAACTATTTTTCCCCGAACCAAAGTTTTTTCAACAATGGATTTAAATGTAATTCCTTCGAACGGTGTGTACTTTCCTTTAGAATGCATATTTTCCGCCTTGATTACTTCCTCATCCCAAAGATTTATCAAACTCAAATCAGCATCATAACCAATTTCTATTTTACCTTTTCCCGGCAGGTTAAAATATTCAGCAGCCTTCATTGATAGCAGCCGGATCGTTTCTTCCATCGTTAACCTTCCTTTAAAAAACCCTTCGCTAAAAAGAAATGGAATCCGGTGCTCTGCGCCAGGTATGCCGACATATACTTCCCAAAAATTTTTAGAGGATTTTTCTTTTGCCGGATTGCATCCAGCATGGTCTGTTGTTACAAAGGAAATCGTTCCATCTTTCAGTCCCTGCCAAAGCGCTTCACGGTCAGCTTCATGCTTAACAGGCGGTGCAGTTTTAAGAAAATTTGAAATCGTGCGGTTCTCAAAATCTTTTTGTGTAAAGTAAAGATAATGGGGACAAGTCTCGGCTGATATATCCAATCCTTCCTTTCTGGCTTTCCGAATCAAATTAAGTCCCAGCCTGGAGCTAAGATGAACAACAAGGATTTTACAACCAGTTTTTTTTGCAATATCAACCACATTAGTAATTGCCTGGGCTTCCGCACTTTCATCACGAGCCTGGCAGTATGCTCGCCAATCAGTTCTTCCTTCACGTTGGAATGAAATCATACTGTTGGTTATCAGCTCTTTATCTTCTGCATGAACAGCAAGAATCTTTTTGTTATTGGCTATCCAGCTTGCGCAAACCTGCATCTGCATTTTGGTTAATTCTCTAAAAGAATTCATCCCGGAATGAAGGTAGGCTTTAAATCCCGTTACGCCAACTTTAGCCAATTCCTCAATTTGATTTTGAATATTTTTCCCATCAGTAAAATCATTTCCGCTGATGCCTCCCCAAAAAGCAAAATCAACAATACTTCTTTGTTTTACAGCCTTCAGTTTTATTTGAAAATTTTCCAAAGATGTAACGGGCGGAATAGATGTGCAGGGCATATCTATTATTGTTGTTGTTCCTCCTGATGCCGAAGCAAGTGATCCATGTTCAAAGTCATCCCGGTTTTCAAAGCCTGGTGTATTAAAGTGAACGTGAGAATCAATTCCTCCGGGCATTGCAAGTAAAAATTCTCCATCTATAACTTGAGAACTGGCTGGAAGTTTTTTTAATTGTAGACCATTGACAAACCCGGATAATTTTTCTTTAGTGGAAATATCGTCCCAATTAACCGTTGAATTCAGCTTTGGAATTATCTGAACAATTTTTTCATCGAAGATAATATCGTTTAGCTTTAACTTATTACCAGAGGTATTTATAAATACATTTGACAGTATGCGTACTTTTGAAGCCATGATTTCCAGTCGAAAATTATTAAAATCAATTTGCTAAATTATAACAAGAGCAATTACTTATTTTTCAGAATTTACCTGCCGATTAAAATCTTCAATTAATTTATCCCATAAACCAACTGTAGCAAAGCGTTCTTTCCAGTAATCTTCATCGTACCACTGAGCATTTAATTCTTTTACATCTTTTCCTTGCTGCTCCACCCAGGTAAAATATTTTAAATTGTGGATGGCTTTCTTTTCGTAATAATTTAACTCTTTAATAAAATCAATATTTTGATTTTCAATTGCAATACGCCAATCGATTTCAGCTTGTCTATCGGAGTAGCTTCCGCTGCTTTCATTCATTTCCTGCAAACGCGATCTATACATTTCAACTGAATCCGTAAAAATTGTAAAGATGACATCGTTCTCACCGAATTCAAAATACTTTGCAAGTTTAATTGCGCTTATGGTATTGCTGATGGATGAAATGCCCATCAACGATAATTGATCGATAACCTCGGAATCCATTCCTTGCTTAACGAGCCACTCTTTTCCGGCAGGTTCGTTAAATAAGCGAAGGATACGAAGTGGAAGTTCGTCATCAATTGCAACAACGGCATCTGTGTTTTTAACATTGTGGATCCATGGAATATGTTTGTCGCCGATTCCTTCAATGCGGTGCCCACCAAAGCCGTTCATATAAAGTGTGGGGCATTGCAGTGCTTCCGATGCGAGAACTTTCATTGTCGGAAACTTTGTGCGCAGGTAATCTCCAGCTCCGATTGTTCCGGCCGAACCGGTTGCGCTTACATATCCGCTTAAACGCTGGTTCCCTTTTTTAATTTGATTGAACAAACTTTCTATCGCAAATCCAGTAACTTCATAATGCCAGGCGGGATTACCAAATTGATCGAACTGGTTGAAGATAAAATACTCATCGCTTTTCGCTTCAAGCTCGTGGCATTTATCGTAAATTTCTTTTACGTTACTTTCGCATCCGTAAGTCGCATAAATTTCGGCGCCAAGAGTTTTAAGCCAATCAAATCTTTCCTTGCTCATTTCTTCCGGAAGTATTGCGACTGCATGCACTGAAAGCAAAGCGGAATTAAAAACACCGCCGCGGCAATAATTTCCGGTTGAGGGCCACACTGCTTTATGATAATCCGGATTGAATCTTCCCGTTACAAGATATGGCGCCAGGCAGCCATAAGTTGCGCCAACTTTATGTGCACCGGTTGGAAAATGTTTGCCAACCAAACCAATAATGCGCGCTTTAACTCCGGTTATGCTTTGTGGAAGTTCAAGATAGTTTATTCCGCCAATCTTTCCAGTCTTAACATCATTCTGCCAATTGATACGGAAAAGATTGAGCGGATTGAGTTCATTCAAATCCACTTTCTCAAGTTTCTGTTGGATCTCTGCCGGAATAGTTTCCGGATGTTTTAATTGTTTAAATGTTGGAAGAATTATTTTTTGTTTTCTGCATCTTTCAATTGAACGGTGAAGGAAATCCTCATTCTCAATTTTCCAATTCCAATTATCCATAATATTTCCTTAAGAATTTTTCACTAACAACAATTTATCTACACGGCAAATTAATGATTTTTTGTGTAAATATTTTGGAATAATTGAAATGCGATAAGTTCCGGCTCCACCCAATGTAACTTTTAAGGTTTATTTGGGCAGGCGGCAGAGCGGAAATTTAGTAAGCCTCGTATTGATGGTTCTTTGATTTACGTGTATTTTTAACGCAAGCTTTAACAAGAATTCATGAAAATTTTAGCAGTTTAAGAACATGGAAAAAGAGGCATCTAATTTTTATTAACGAAAACAATAAAGTTGCATCAATAAAAAATCTTTCTGCGGTTAACCGGATAACGGCGTTGTGGGCTTTCAGTGAATCGGCATTGGGCGGTGTGCTGCATGCATTCAGAATTCCTTTCTCTGGATTATTTATCTGCGGGGCTGCTGTAATTTTTATTTCATTGATTGCGTACTTTTCGCAAAAGCGGTGGACCGTTCTGAAATCCACTTTAATTGTTATCCTGGTAAAGGTTATTATTAGTCCCAACACTCCAATAAATGCGCACTTTGCTGTTCTTATCCAAGGATTAGCCGGGCAATTATTGTTTTCAACAATGCGCCTGCCAAAAGTTTCGTCATTAATTCTTGGAATATTTGCATCGATGTATTCTGCATTTCAAAAAATATTTTTACTAACGCTTGTTTTTGGAAATACGCTGTGGGAATCGATCGATCAATTTTCGGCATTTGTGCTTAAACAATTTTCTATTTCAACTGCGGCTAATTTAAAAATAAGCTGGTGGCTGATTGGCATTTATGGTTCTATTCATCTTCTTGGAGGAATTGCCGCTGGAATAATTGCCGGCAGGTTGCCAGCATGGATTACGAAACTTTCTGAAAGGAATGATATTCCAGCCCTGCAATTCCAGAACAATAGTTCGCGGGGGAATATTGACCAGAACAAGAATAAGAAGAAAAAAAGAAGATGGTGGAAGAAACCAACTGGAATTATAATTTTAACTTTCCCCGTTGTGATGGTTAGTTTGTCTTATATCTTTCCTGAGTTTGGAAAGAATAAGGTTTATGAAATTGTAAATATGATTATCAGATCGCTCCTGATAGTTTTTGTGTGGTTTACTTTTGTAGCTCCGTTGATTCTAAAATTCTTTAAAAGGCTGATTGATAAAAAAAGAATTATTTATTCTTCTGAAATAGATGAGATAATCAGTTTGTTCCCACACTTAAGAACCATCATAAATGAAAGCTGGAAAATTTCTGCTACACAGAAAGGACTAAACCGGTTAAAGGCATTTTTGAGCTATGCATTTGTATTACTTATTCTTGCAGATTTTGAAACAGAATGAAAACAATTATAGCGGCGTCCGTCTTGATTGGCTATTTCGACTACGTTCACACTCCTTCAAAATAATCTGAATCTAATTTTTTTAGAATAATTTTTTTATGATGACTTACACCAATGTCATAATCAATCATCAGTTCTGCTAACTTATTACCGTCAATCAATACAATCTTCTTTTCAATTTTGTCAACATATTCCAGTGATTCTTTAGTGAAAGTTGATGTTGTTATAAAAACACCCTTTTTTGCTCTTTTACTTTCAAGGCTACCAGCAAATTTTTGTATCTCAGGTCTCCCCACAGTATTTTCCCATTTTTTTGCTTGAATGCATATTATATCTAAACCAAGCACGTCTGCTTTTATGATTCCATCTATCCCCTCATCCCCAGGACCTTGAGTTATTCTTGTTTCATCATTGGGATCACCGTAACCCATAGCGACAAGTAGATCTTTTACTAATATTTCAAAAAATTGCCAGGTACAACCTTTTAATTTTTCTAAAATCTCATCAGAAAGATTCTTTTTGAATAATTCATAAGATGTATCAATTTTTTCTTCTGGTAATAGAGTATCAATTACTTGCTCGCTTTCTGAATCATTGGTCTGATTTTTTCTATATCTACTCATTATAAATTCATCAAATTCAGGATATTCTCTTAAAACACTCACATCAATTTTATTCAATTCCCTTTGTAGTAATTGTTGACCTCTTGTGGTAATAGTAAAAAATCCTTTATTAATTCTCTCGATTAATTTAGATTTTAGAAAATAACCAACCGTTCCATTAATCATTAGAATTGATCTTTTAGGATCGTCGTTCTTTATTAAGTCATAATTTTTCGTTAAATGATCCACAATATCGTTATAACTTCGCTCAATATTGCTCTTGAATGAGCAGAGGACAGGTAACATATAATCTTCTAATCCGGAAGTTCATCCATTCGCTTCCATAATTTTCTTGCTGCAACTTTTGCTTCCCGGTAAATTGGTTCTATATCAAAAGGGAAATGCCGATTTTCTAATACAATTTTACCGTTCACAATTACCGTTTCAACATCCCGTGAGGAAAAGCCAAAAATAAAATGGCCAGCAAGGTTTTCTGTTTGCAAAGGTGTTGGCGGCTGATAATCGTAAACTACAAGGTCGGCAATATAACCGATCTCAACTTTTCCAAACGGATAACCAAAGTACCGGTGAAGAATTTCATTTCCATTTTGTAAAAATCCAAGGTAGTCGTTCGTTTGAAGAGGAGCCTTAGCATCATTATTCTTGAAGTATGCAAATTTTGTTTCTTCAAACATATTAGAGCCAATTCCATCCGTTCCCAATGCAACATTTTTTACTTTCGACATGTTATTCAAATATCCAACACTGTTGTTCATATTAGAGCGTGGATTATGAATTAGAAAGGAGTTTTTAGAATTGATTATTTCGATCTCCTTTTCATTTAAAAACACTCCGTGAGCAAGT
This sequence comes from Ignavibacteriales bacterium, assembly GCA_026390815.1. Lineage (NCBI taxonomy): Bacteria > Pseudomonadati > Ignavibacteriota > Ignavibacteria > Ignavibacteriales > Ignavibacteriales bacterium. Next base: position 12,931 of record JAPLFH010000033.1, read on the forward strand.
ATTGATTTATGATTTAGTAGATCAAAATCATTTAATCTTTCTATTACTCTCTTCCTGTATTTGATGATACAATCTCTTTGGTCAGAATCATCTTCAGCAACGTGAATGTGTATTCCTCTTTTGGTTTTCGAAACAGCCGCAGATAAATGTTTTAATGAATCATCACTTAAAGTAAAAGAAGCATGGGCGCCAATTGCAGCTCCTACCAAATGAGGCTTCGATTGTTCCGGAATGGAATTCGTAAAATCTATATTTTCTTTGACTCCAATTTCCATTTCGTCCAAACCATTCCTGTCTGTAACTTCGTAACATAAGATCCCACGCAATCCAACTTCTTCAAAACATTTTTTTAAAGTGGTTAGCGAATTGCTGATAAAAGATGGAGAAGCATTATGATCAATAACCGAAGTGGTGCCGCACTTGATTGCTTCCAGTGCTCCAATCAATCCGCTGTAATAAAGAGATTCTTCATCCAATGCACGGTCAAGTTTCCACCACAGGTTTTGTAAAATCTCAGGAAAATTATGGGCTGGATTTATGTTTGCTATTATTCCTCTTGCCAGCGCGGAATAAAAATGATTGTGTGAGCAGACTAAACCGGTAGAAACAAATTTTCCATTCAGATCAATAACTTTATCCGCAGGATATTTTTTGTTTACGTCTTTTCCAACATCGTGTATAATTCCGTTATCAACAATAATGTCCGTTGGCTCCGAAACAAATTGAGGATTAAAATTTATAATTCGTGCATTAAGTAGAGCGATCATGATTGTTCCGATTTATATCATTGTTAGTTTATACCATTTTCCATCATCCGTCAATCCCGCTAGCGGGATCATCCATTGCGGCTTACCGCATTATGTTGTTGGATCTAATAAGTACGAATAATTTTTGTAGATATTTAAAATCAACGTTGTGTATTTGCTAAACCCCGCACTTTCATAAAGTTCTGAGTTCCAGCCAATCAGGTTACTGCTTTTATCAAACTCAAATTCACCTTCAACAGAAGCTAATCTTATTTTAAATGCCTGGATGTTTTCGGACTTTGATGGTCGCAAATAAAAACCATCATTCTTGCTTTTATTAAAATTATCATCACTCCAGAACAAAGTAAATTTATTTTTATAGGGTGCACCGGTGTAAGGGCAAAATGTTTCGCAGTTTCCGCATTCGTTACACATTCCATCTATGTGTAGGATTTGGTATTTATCTTTGAACTGTGAATCGGAGAATCGGAGAGTCGGAGAACCTGTTTGCCGAAAGGCAAGATCGGAGATTTCAATTGCTATATTTGACCTGTTCGGGCAAACTTCCACGCATTTATTGCAAATAAAATTACAACTCAAACATCGTGAAGATTCTAAAATCAAATCGCTTTCACTTTGAACGGAAACAACACCTTTCCTTTTGATCAATGTTTTTTCCCTTTTTGTCAAATCGAATTTGATTTGATAATTTTCTTCAAGCTTTATATTCTCTTTTCTGATTATCGCATCAGCGGTTTTCTTACCATCCGCAATCGCTTCCACAACTGTTGCGGGACCGCGCAAAGCATCACCTCCGATAAAAACATTTTCCAATTCGGTTTCATTTGTGGTGTTGTTTGTTATTATAGAGCTACTTTTGTCCAACGAAAGATTATTCTTTTTTAGAATATCAAGTTCCACTACTTCACCGATGGCAGAGATAACGGAATCAACTTCAATTTCTGTAAATTCATTTTCTGCGGGTAACACTTTTCTTCTTCCATCGGATTCAATTCCTCCAAGTATCATCTTCTGGCATTGTAATTTATTGCTGGAAAATTCAACTGGCAATAATAGTTCTTTAAATATCACACCATCGTTTATTGCTGCATCAAATTCTTCTTTATCAGCGGGCATAAATTCCTTGGTTCTCCGGTAGATGATGTAAACCTTCTCCACGCCGCAGCATCGTATTGCTGCGCGGGCGCCATCCATTGCAGAGTTTCCGCCTCCAACTACTGCTACTGTTTTTCCAAGCACCGGCTTTTCATCTTTATGGAATTGTTTTAAAAAGCTGATTGCGTCTAACACATTTTTGTTATTACCAGCAAGTTTTAATTCTCTCGATTTTCCAGCACCGATTGCCAAATAAAAATATTTGAATCCTTGATTTCTTAATTCATCCAATGAAAAGTCGCTACTAATTCCAAATTCAAATTTCACTCCAAACAATTTTATAAACTCAATATCTTTATCAATTGCATCCTGCGGTAATCGGAAATTTGGAATAACGTGCTGGACCGTTCCACCGGCTTTTTCTGTTTTCTCGAAAATGGTTACTTCAAACCCAGATTTTGCAAGAAAGTAACCGGCAGCTAATCCTGAAGGTCCCGAGCCAATAACAGCAACTTTTACTGCAGCTGAATTATTTTTTACTGACTTCTGACTTCTTGCCCCCAGCTTCTCTAAATATTCCGGAAATCCTTTTTCAGCAGCAATTTTTTTAAGATCTCTAATTAAAACCGGAGATTCATAATCCCAGCGCGTGCAATGATACATACATTGATGATCGCAAATGTAACCAGTAATATGAGGCAGTGGATTTTTAGCTGTAACTACTTCAAACGCTTCTTCAAATCTATTTTCTTCAATCAGTTGTATGTACTCAGCAACATCCTGATGAATTGGGCAGGCTTCCTGGCAAGGCGCAATGTAACAATCTAGTTGAGGTAATTTCAAAGGAACTTTAATTGAATTAATTTCCCGTGCATCTTTTCTATAATCAATATCAGTCAAAGAATATTCAGCCAATGACTTGAGTTTATCAAAATTTATTTTCCTTCCTCTCGGTTCTAATTCCCAAACACGGGTTACCTGCTCTGTAATTTGATACAATCGATTATAACCACCGGGCTTAAGCAAATCGGTCACAAAAGTAATTGGATAAATTCCTGCGGAAAGAATTTTTTCCGCATTGTGGATCGATCCGCCGCCGGAGAAAGAAATATTTAAATCTCCATTAAACTCAGAAGCTAATTTGCTGGCAAGATTAATTGTTAATGGATACAATGCTCTTCCGGACATATACATGTCGCTCCCTGGAAGCGCCCCTTTTTTATTCTTCATTCCCAAAGTATTGGAAAGCTTAACCCCGAACTCTCTGTTGTTTTCTTTGGCGAATTCTTTCAAACGATTTAACATTGGAACCGCGCCAGTAAATTGCAGATCGTGGTTAAAGGCATCTTTATCAAGTTGAACATATTTGTAACCAAGCGAACGCAAAGTGTTTTCAACAAACTCATATCCAAGTAAAGTAGGATTTAATTTAACGTAAGTGTGAAGACCTTTTTCTTTAATCAAATATTTGGCAATTGCTTCAATCTCATCCGGAGGGCAGCCATGCATTGTTGAAAGTGTGACTGAGTTAGAAATGTTTGGTGTTATTCTTTCAAGGCATTCAATGCAGATTTCAATTTTATCATCAAAGATGTGTTCTATTCCAAATCCGTTTTTCAGTAAATTCTTGTAGTAACCATTTTTTAGCAGAGCGAGTAAAGATTCTTTATAAGTATTAAAGGTTTTATTGATGGAGGCATCTTTTAATTGGTTTATAAATGTATCCATTCCCGGCGACTTAATTCCTTTAAGATCATAACCAACGCTCATATTAAAAATAAATCCTTTCTCTTCTAAAGGAGAGAAATGGAATATTTCATTCAGCAGGTGAATGAGAATCCATGCCTTTATATACTCATCGTAAGATTCACCGAGCGATAATTCCTGCGACCATTCAACATTGTAACCCTCATCTTCAGCATCTATACAGGGTTTGTCTATTTCAAGGTTATCCAGGATTTGGACGGTCTTTAATTCAAAAAATCTTCCTCCGGTAAGAAAAGCGGAAATAATATTTTGCGCTAACTGAGTATGCGGTCCAGCAGCGGGACCGATAGGCGTTTCTAATAATTCACCAAAGACTTCTAAAGTTTTAAAATCCTTCTTAAAGAAAAATTTTTCTGAAGGTATTCCAAAAATTGATTTGTGATTTTTATATTCATTAAAAATCCAGTTCAATAAGTGATGAAACTCGATGGTTCTCATTTGCAACGCCACAACAACCTCAGACTAATCAATTAGTACTGTGTGAGATATTACTGGTTAAAAGGTATTACTGTTAAATTGCTGAAGAACAATTTGACAATAGAATAAAATACTTCGGCAAATATAAGATTTTGTTCTTAAATCTGTTTCTATTTTTTTGTAAATTCGTTTCGCAATTTTAAATGATGTTAAAAATTTTGAATGTTGCTATTGAATTAAAAAATTTGCTTTTACCTTTCCAGATTATAACATTCAAAGTTAAGCATCAAATATTTTCATAAAAAAGGATTGATAATGGATTACTCAAAACTAATTTTGGAAAAAGCAGAACAATATAAAGATTACACTGCTGCAAATCTTTCAAGACTCATACAACGTAAATCGTTAAGCACAAAGGAAGAAAAAGCCGCGCGCGAATTAAAATGCCAGATGGAGGAAGCCAATTTTGATGAAGTAAAAATTGATGGGCTCGGAAATGTAATTGGAAGAATTGGCAGCGGCAAAAAAATTATAGCTATTGATGGACATATTGATACAGTTGATATTGGGAATGAAGAGAACTGGAATTTTGATCCGCTTTCCGGTGAAATTAAAGATGGTTTCGTTCATGGTAGGGGAAGCGTTGATCAGAAAGGTGGTCCGGCAGCTTTTGTAACTGCTGGAAGAATTTTAAAAGAACTTGGATTGAAAAACGATGTAACGATTTATTTTATCGGATCAGTTATAGAAGAAGATTGTGATGGTTTATGCTGGAAATATATTTTAGAAGAAGACAAAATAAAACCCGACTGCGTTATTGTTACCGAACCAACAAACTTAAACATCTACCGCGGGCAGCGTGGAAGAATGGAAATAGAAGTTTCCTTTTACGGGGTTTCATCTCATGGCTCTGCTCCGGAAAGAGGTAAGAATGCTATTTATATGGCATCAAAAGCTGCTCTTGAAATTGAAAAGATGAATGAACGGCTTGCAGTTGATCCTTTCCTTGGCAAAGGTTCGGTTACTGTTACAGAAATGATTTCTTCAAGTCCATCGCTTTGTGCTGTTTCCGATTTTGCAAAGATCCATCTTGATAGACGATTAACCTGGGGCGAAGATAAAAAGCTTGCAATCAATCAGGTTGAAGAAATTGTAAAAGAAATGAAAGCCAAAGTTGAGATGCTGGAATATAAAGAAAAAGCATTTACCGGTTTGACTTACGGAATGGAAAAATATTATCCAACCTGGAAATTGGAAGAAGACCATCCGGTTATACAAACTGGAGTGAATGCATTTAAGGAATTATTTGGCAAAGATGCTTTGGTTGATAAATGGACTTTTTCCACAAACGGAGTTGTGATAACTGGAATTTATGGAATACCGGTAATCGGTTTTGGGCCCGGCAATGAAGTGTTTGCACACGCACCAAACGAAAAAGTACCGGTGGATGATTTAGTAAAAGCATCCGCATTCTACGCTATGTTTTGTGAGAGCTTCTGAACATGTTTAAAGGAAAGGCAACTAAAGGGACTTCAATTAAAGTGGATTTGGAAGAAATTTTTTGTACATTGCCAATAAACAATATCGTATTATTCATACATTAGTAATAAACAACGATGAATAGAAATTTATTAGAGAGAGTAGTTAACGACCAATTTGAAAGTTTTAGAACTAGGAAATCTGGGATTAAGAGAAATATTGATTTAAGTAAGTATCTGAAAAGCAAACAAATAATCGTTATAACTGGTGTAAGAAGATGTGGAAAATCCACTCTTCTAAAACAAATATCGGAATTTTACAAATCCTTTTATTACTTAAACCTTGATGACGAAAGGTTAATTCGGTTTTCTGTAGAAGACTTTGATGATCTTGTACTTATATGGAAAAAGAAACAAAAATCTAAGGTGGTTTTGTTAGATGAAATACAAAATATAAAACACTGGGAAAGATTTGTCCGAAGACTTCACGATGAGAATTATAAAATATTTATAACTGGTTCAAATGCAAAATTACTTAGTGGTGAATTATCTACTCATTTAACCGGCAGACATTCCAGGATAGAATTATTACCTTTTTCTTTTGAAGAGTATCTTCGTTTTAGGAAATATAATTATACTGAAAGTTATAAGACTACAGATAATTTATCACGATTACTTAAACTTACAGATGAGTATATTGAAAACGGGGGCTTCCCTGAATTTTTAATTTACAATGATGATGAGTATCTGAAAAGAATTTATGAAGATATTCTTTACAGAGATTTGATAACGCGTTTTAAAATAAGAGAGAGTAAATCATTCAGAGAACTTGCAAATTATCTTTTCACAAACTTTACTTCGGAAGTAAGCTATAATGCGTTACAGAGGAATCTGAATTTTAAAAGTGTTGTTTCGGTAAAAAATTACATCGGTTACATTCAAGAGAGTTATTTGATTTATCAATTATTCAAATATGATTTCTCTTTGAAAAAACAATTAATTTATAATAAGAAAATTTATGTAGTAGATAATGGATTAAGGAATCAGGTTGCCTTCCGTTTTAGTAATGACTCGGGAAAGTTATTAGAAAATGCGGTATTCCTTCATTTGAAAAATACGGGTAAAGAAATTTATTATTTTAAGAACAAAAAAGAATGTGACTTTATTGTTAAAGAAAAGAATAAAATCATAACAGCAATACAGGCAACTGACGTTTTAACTGATGCCAATTATGAAAGAGAAATAGCTGGTTTACTTGAAGCGATGAACGCCTTAAATTTAAAGAAGGGTTTTATTATTACGCGGAACCAGGAAGAGAGAATTAAAAAAGAAGCTAAAGATATTTTTGTAATCCCGGTTTATAAGTGGCTATTAAATGCAGATTAATTTATTCAATCCGTTTCTGGTGGTAAATGGATCCGCACTTCGTGGGTTGGTTTGCGAAATGATTTAATTCTTAATTTGAGCAATATTATTTGAATATCTCCGATTTTCAACTCGGTAAAAATGTTTAAAAGGAATAATAGGCTTTTGCTAAAATTGACAATAAAAATATTGGAGTAACAATGACAAAAGATTTAAAAGGCAAACACTTTTTAACCGAAGACACCTGGACTAAACAGGAACTTGATACTGTATTTGAGACAGCATTTGACTTGAAGAAAAAATTCTACGCAGAAGAGCCAACACTTCATCTTCCATATAAAACTTTGTTTATGATGTTCTTCGAACAGTCAACCCGCACACGCAATTCGATGGAAGCTGGAATGACACAGCTTGGCGGGCACGCACACGATCTAACTCCGGACAAGATGCAAATAACACACGGCGAAGTTGCAAAAGATACAGCGATAATACTTTCAAGGATGGGACATGGGATTGCTTGCCGTAATTGTTTCTACGGGGTTGGGAATAAGTATCTTACAGAAATGGCACAATACAGCAGACGACCGGTAATGTCTCTTCAGGATGATATTTATCATCCGTTCCAGGGACTTGCAGACTTAATGACAATTTTCGAGCACTTCGGAAGAAACACAGAAAGATTGAAAGTAACAATATCGTGGGCATATGCAACTACACACGCAAAACCTTTGTCTGTTCCCCAAACACAGATTCTTCTTTTTCCCCGCTATGGTATTGATGTTACAGTTGCTCACCCAAAAGAATTTCCGATGAGCAAAGACATAGTTGCAAAAGCAAAGAAGAACGCTGAAGATGGTGGCGGCAGTTTGAAGTTTACAAATGATATGGATGAAGCCTTCGAAGGAGCGCAGGTTGTAATTCCTAAAAACTGGGGCGGCTTTGGTTATTACGATGTTGATTATTATTTGCAGAATGAAAATGAATGCAAGAAAGAAATGCAGGCGAATCTTGCTAAACATAAAAACTGGATTTGCGATGACAAAAGAATTAAACTCGCTGACAAAAATGTAAAATTGATGCACGCACTTCCTGCAGATCGAGGCAATGAAGTAACAGATGAGATTCTGGATAACCCGGACATCTCAATAGTTTTTGATGAAGCAGAGAACCGTTTGCATACTGCAAAATCAATAATGGCTTTAACAATGTAATTAGAAACATGAGACCAAATATTCATTATATTTTCACAGTTTCTTTTGATAGACTTGGTTGTAGATGAAACAAATAAACGTCAGCCGGATAAAATGAAACCGATATGATTAAGTAATCACGCCGAGAGCTATTTGTATAAAAGAGGATTTTCATTCCAGGAGGTTGAAGCAACAATAAGAAATTCAACGTGGCAGAAATCCGGTATGGATAGGCTGGAATGCAAAAAGGATTTTACTTATAATGGATTATGGAATAATAATTACTACAAGATAAAACAAGTAAGACCAATATTTGTTGACGAAGAAAACGAAATTGTTGTAATAACTGTTTACACATATTTTTTCTAAAAGGAGATAAAATGAAAATAAGCTATGATAAAGCAATTGATGCACTAAGTATTACCTTTAAAGAAACAACAGTTACAACTAAACATTTGGCAGAAGGAATTGCTATTGATTATGATAGTAATGGAAATATAGCTGGTATAGAGATATTAGATGCACAGAAAAATCTAGGAGGGAAAGAATCTTTTCGCCAAGTTATTCTTGAAGGTATCGGACTGGATTTGGCTGCTTAAAATTATATCAATGGAACACTACTTATATAAATGCTATAACTGCTACAAGGAATATTCTTCTATCTGGATTGAAGAAAATTTTATCTACCTCTGCCCATCCTGTGGTAAAGCAGAGAAGAACCAACCACTTAAAGGTGTTCTTAAAATTGAATATGATTATGATGGTCTAAAGAAAAAGTTGAACCGGGAAAAATTTCTTAAACTACCCGCCGGACAGTTTTGGCTTTATCCGGATTTGTGGCCAGTTGATTTTCAGAGTCAAACATTGAATAAAAACTTTCTTGATAGAATCCGATTGACAAATGACCCCTTCTTTGAATTGACTTATAATGGAAAATCTTTTTCTGTTTTTGATGATACCCGTAATCCAACACTTTCATTCAAAGATAGAGCTTCATCTTTAGTTGCCGCTAAGGCACTTCAAATTGGTGTAAAGGAAATTGCCGCTGCTTCAACTGGTAATGCCGGTTCTTCACTTGCCGGCATTTGTGCACGACTCGGATTGAAATCTCATATCTTCGTTCCTGAAAATATTCCAGCAGGAAAAAGAATCCAGATACAATCATTTGGGGCAAATATTTATTTGGTTAAAGGAGATTACGATCAGGCTTTCGATCTTTGTCTGGAAATTGCCGCTGCAAAGAAATGGTATAACCGGAACACCGCCTATAATCCATTAACCATCGAAGGGAAAAAATCCGCAGCGTATGATATTTTTATTTCAACACAAGGAAATATTCCCGACATTATTTTTGTTCCTGTTGGAGATGGAGTAATAATCTCCGGTATATACAAAGGATTCCGGGAATTGTTTCAGCTTGGTTGGATTGAAAAAATTCCAAAGCTAATTGCGGTTCAATCTTCCGTGAGTAATGCTTTGGTTCGATACCTGAAAGAAAAAAAATTTAATTACATTCCGGCAAACACTATTGCAGATAGTATTTCTGCCGGCGTTCCAAGGAATCTTTTTATGGCGGCAGATGCGGTTGAACAAAGTGAAGGTGAGGGAATTGAAGTTACTGATGAAGAAATATTATCTGCGCAAAAGTTTGTTGCACAAAATTACGGAATGCTGATTGAGCCAGCGAGTGCAGCAAGTTTTGCTGGTTACAAGAAATATCTTTTGATCAAAGAAGAAACCGGTAAGGAAAAAATAATGTTAATGTTTACAGGAAATGGCTTAAAGGATTTGAATGCGCTAAATTCCTGGAATGAAGCACCAAATATTCTTACAGCAGAAGAATGGAAAATTAAATTAAATGTTTGATGTATGATGGAAAATGGTTGATGGAAGAAAAAAAAAAATCATTTGTGGTGTATTGATTGCTGCTGGATTTTCCGGAAGGATGAATGAATTCAAACCACTGATGATGTATAACGGAAGTTCATTTGTTGTTGAAATAATCCGTAAGATGCAAACTGTTTGTGATAGAATAGTTTTAGTTACCGGATACCAGAACGAAAAAGTACAATTTGAAATTGAAAAATATTTTTCAGAAGATTCATCAATTGTTTTTGCTTTCAATCCTGACTATGAAAAAGGAATGTTCACTTCTCTCCAGCGTGGATTGAAAGAAGCAGTTGATGCGGATTGGGTGCTTTATCATTTTGTAGATCAACCCGGTTTGACGGAAGTTTTTTATAAAGAATTTATCATGCAGATTGAAAAGGAATCAAACTGGATTCAACCAGTATTTGCCGGTAGAAAAGGGCATCCTATTCTTTTAGCCAGCAGCATTTTTTTATTTATTACAAATGCTTCGCAGGAAGATAGTTTGAAAAACATTTCTTTAATTCCTGGAGTAAAAAAGAAATTCTGGAATTGCAATCATTCGCAGGTTCTGCAGGATATTGATACACCGGAAGATTATAAAAGGGAAATTGAAAATGAACATATATGAAAAAATTCTGGAACTGGAAAAAATAAACTCAGCTTTTGTTGTTGCGACGGTTGTAAATGTAAATGGCTCAGTTCCAGGAAAAATTGGATTTAAGATGATTGTTGAAGCGAATGGAAACCCAATCGGCACAGTAGGCGGCGGAGCCATTGAATTTGAAGCAATTAAAGAAGCGGTTAATCGTTTATCATCCGGTGAATGCGGGGTGAAGGAATATCTTCTTTCCGATAAACAAACTGTTACAACTGATGAAACCGAGATCGTTCCGATGAAATGCAGCGGAAAAGTTTCAATTTATTATGAAGTTCATGGTCAACTTCCAGCCATCTACATTTTTGGTGGAGGACATGTTGGACAAGCATTACTTTATTTCCTATCTCCATTAAATTACTACTCCGTTTTGATTGATAACCGTCAGGAAATTATTGAGAAGAAAAATATTATTGCTTCAAAAATAATTCTGGAAGATTATGTTGCTTTTGCCAATTCATTCCAGCCACGCAAAAATGATTTTGTGGTAATATTAACTCAGGGACACAAATTTGATTTTGAAATTGTAAAATCAATGTACAAAGGAAAACTTGATGTTGCATATATTGGAGTGATTGCATCAATGAACAAAGCGAATGAACTGATTGAAAATCTAAAGCAGGATTTAGGCGAAGATGTCGATCTATCAAGATTGCACTCACCAATAGGATTAAAAATTGGTGGAAATACTGCTGCTGAAATTGCATTAAGTATTGTATCGGAAATTCAATCTGTAAGAAATTCAGCAATGTAAAACTCTGTGCCTCGGTGTCTCCGTGGTGAATCAGAATTTGCAATAGAATAATTAACCACGGAGTCACAAAGACACAGGGAAGGACATTATATTCCTTGAAATTTCTGATAAATAAATCTAATTTCACTTCAAATAATTGAAGGCTTGTTTATGAGCTACTCACTAAACTTCATTTGCAATAATGAAGAAATACAAACGTCAATCAATCCCGCTACAGTTGTTTTAGATTTTCTGCGCAAGCATCAAAAACTAACTGGTACAAAGGAAGGATGCCGCGAAGGAGACTGCGGTGCTTGTGCAATTTTAGTTGGCGAACCTGTTAATGGAGGAATGAAATATCGAACTGTAAACTCTTGCCTTCTTCCAATACTTGCAGTCAATGGAAAACACATAGTTTCAATTGAAGGATTAAACTCAGCTAAGCTTAATCCAATACAGCAAGCTATTGTTGATGAAGGTGCCACGCAATGTGGATTCTGCACACCGGGATTTATCATTTCAATTACCGGATATTTTCTCTCCAACAAAAAAATAAATTATGATGCTGCTATAAATTATATAAGTGGAAATATTTGTCGCTGTACTGGCTATACTTCTATTAAAAATGCGGTAAAGAAAATATTTGAAGCATTGAACTCCAAACAGCAGTTAAATGAGAATACAATTGAAAAATTAATTTCTCTTGGAGTGGTTCCGGAATATTTTTCAGAAATCCCGTCACGTCTAAGAGAATTAAATTCCACTTTGTTGATGGAAAGGATTACTGGACTTTCAGAAGTTTTTGTTGGTGGCGGAACAGATTTGTTTGTTCAAAAGCCGGAACAACTTTTAAAATCAAAAATTATTATCGAAAATGATCAAGAACAAAATCAAGAGCAAGATATTTCAGGAATAAGATTGATTGGAGATAATATTATTCTTGACTCAAGAACTACAATATCAGAATTTCAAAATTCGGAAATAATTAAGAAGTACTTCCCGGAAATGGAAGTTCAGTTAAATCTTTTTGGCTCACCACAAATTAGGAATCGTGCAACAATTGGCGGTAACATTATAAATGCTTCGCCGATTGGTGATATGACAAATATTTTAATATCACTTGGGGCAGTTCTTAATTTAAGCGATGGAGAAACCGAGCGAAATATTGCAATAAAGGATTTTTATCTTGGTTATAAAAATCTCGATAAAAAAGAAGAGGAATTCTTAAAATCCATAGTTATTCCAATTCCCAAAGGAAATTACAAATTCAACTTTGAAAAAATATCCAGACGAACTTACCTTGATATTGCCAGCGTTAATACCACCATCTACATCGAGGTAAATGAAAATACTATTGCGGATGTCCGCCTTTCTGCTGGCGGTGTTGCGCCTTTTCCGTTCTATCTAAAAAATACTTGCAAATGTTTGCTGGGAAAAGAAATCAATTATTCTATTGTTAGGGAAGCGGCTGCAATTGCGCAAACTGAAATTTCTCCAATTAGCGATGTTCGCGGTTCGGCTGAATATAAAAGTCTGCTTCTTCATCAGTTGATCATTGCGCATTTTATTAAACTCTTTCCTTCCTTAATTGATTTGGAGGAAATTGTATGAGTAACTATGATTCAATTCAGCATGTACAAGGCATTTCTCAATTTGTTGATGATATAGCTTTACCCGAAGGTGCTCTTTCTGCTGCAATCTTAACATCACCAATTGCACATGGTAGAATTATAAAGATGGATTTAAGCGAAGCAAAGAAAATCCAGGGAGTAAAAGGAATTTTTACTTCGAAAGATATTACCGACGAAAATCAAATTGGTGGAATTATTTTAGATGAAGAATTACTGGCGGAAGATAAAGTTGATTTCATCGGTCAACCGATTGCAATTGTGGTTGCAGAAGATCAATTAATTGCCAGGGAAGCTGTAAAAAAAATAAATTTGGAAATTGAAAAACTTCCTGCCATCTTTGATCCACGCGAAGCATTTCTAAAAGGTGAGCTGATAATTCCACCACGAACCTTTTCTATGGGCGATGTTGAAGGCGCTTGGCAAAAGTGTGATGTAATTGTTGAAGACAGAGTTGATTCCGGTGGACAGGAACACCTCTACTTAGAAACGCAAGGCGCATTAGCTTATACAGTGGAAGGTGGTGGGGTTAAAATTATTTCTTCAACACAAGCACCAACAGCAGTGCAAAAAATTTCCGCACGTGTTCTTGGTTTACCAATGCATAAAATTGAAGTAGAGGTTGCCCGGCTCGGCGGTGGTTTTGGCGGTAAGGAAGATCAAGCTACGGGTTATGCTGTAATGACTGCCTTGGCAGCACATAAGTTGAAAAAACCCATCAAATTAATTTTATCGCGCCAGGAAGACATAAGGATTACCGGGAAGCGCCATCCATACACCTCTGATTTTAAAATTGGTTTATCAGCCGATGGAAAAATTCTTGCTTACAAAGTAATCTTCTACCAAAACGCTGGGGCAGTTGCAGATCTTTCTCCGGCAATACTTGAAAGAACTCTTTGCCATTCTACCAACAGTTATTTTATTCCCAATGTTGAAGCAACAGGAATAAGCTGCCGAACAAATCTTCCACCAAATACAGCATTCAGAGGATTCGGCGGACCGCAAGCAATGTTTGTTCTGGAGTCAGCTATCTACCGTGCAGCAGAAAAAATGGGAATCGATCCTTCAGTAATCCAGGAAAAAAATCTTTTAAGTGAAGGAGATGAATTTCCATTTGGACAAAAAGTTAAGAACAGCAACGCGAAAAAATGTTTGGCTAAAGCAACAGAAAAATTTAATTACGAAGCAATCAGGAAACGGGTAATTGATTTTAACGATTCAAATAAACTTTATAAAAAAGGTGTTGCTTTGATGCCGGTTTGTTTTGGCATTTCCTTTACAAGTACATTTCTAAATCAGGCAAGTGCACTTGTACATGTTTACACCGATGGAAGCATTTCTGTAAGTACGGCAGCAATTGAGATGGGGCAGGGAGTAAATGAAAAGATAAGAGCTATTGCAGCCACAAAATTTTCAGTAAACATAGAACGCGTTAAAATTAACGCTACAAACACAACACGGAATGCAAATACTTCTCCAACTGCTGCAAGCAGTGGTGCGGATATGAACGGCAAAGCAACTGAGATGGCATGCGAAAATATTCTGGATCGTTTATTTCAGGTTGCAAGAGAAGATTTGAAATTGAATGATTCGGTTATTTGTAAATTAGTTGATGAAAAAATTTATGCGGATGGAAAAGAAACTAATCTGACCTGGGAGAAGCTAATTCAATCTGCGTACATTAAAAGAGTAAGTCTTTCTTCCCACGCACATTATGCAACACCGTCAATTTATTTTGATAAAACAATCAACAAAGGAAAACCATTTGCCTATCACGTTTTTGGAACCGCAATAATTGAAGCCACCCTTGATTGCTTACGCGGTAACTATGAAATCAATTCTGTTAAAGTAGTTCACGATGTTGGTAAAAGTATAAATAAGGTTGTGGATAGAGGGCAAGTTGAAGGAGCAATTGTTCAAGGCTTAGGCTGGATTACAATGGAAGAGTTGTTGTACAACCCAGATGGAAAACTTTTAACTGACTCGCTTTCCACTTATAAAGTACCGGATATTTTCTGTGCACCAAAGGAAATTGAGGTTTACTTTCTTGAGGATACGACAAATCCTTTTGCAGTATTCAACTCCAAAGCAATCGGTGAACCGCCATTTATGTACGGTATTGGAGCATACTTTGCAGTTACAAATGCAATGAAAGCATTCCGCAAAGAAAAATATTTTAAGTTTGTTTCTCCTTTAACAAACGAAAGAGTTTTATTGGCTTTACATTCTTAAAAATGGAAATGAAAATCAATAGTTAATTGTGTTTGTCAGTTTGTATTTTATTCTTGGTCTTAATCTTAATCCTGATCTTCTGAAACAAAACAAGAGCAAGATCAAAATGATATAAGCAATGAGTTACAAATTTATAGATCATACTGCTGATATTGCAATTGAAGTAAAAGGTAAAACCTTGGAAGAACTTTTTACTTCTTCTGCAATGGCGTGGCGGGAATCAGTTACTGATGCTGAGTTGTTAGATTCGAATCAGGAAAAAAAATTAACTCTTTGTAGTGAACTTCTTGAAATTCTCCTCGTTGATTTCTTAAATGAATTGAATTATTATCTGCAAGTAAAAAAATGGATGATGAATTCAATTGAAAGAATAGGAATTTAT
Source organism: Ignavibacteriales bacterium (assembly GCA_026390815.1). Classification (NCBI taxonomy): domain Bacteria; kingdom Pseudomonadati; phylum Ignavibacteriota; class Ignavibacteria; order Ignavibacteriales; species Ignavibacteriales bacterium. Next base: position 28,512 of record JAPLFH010000033.1, read on the forward strand.
TCTACCGGTAAAGAGTGGAGTTTAGAGGCGGTTATCAACGGCAGTGAATTCTCTCCGCAAATACATTCCTTGAAAGTAGAAATAAAAGCAATTACTTTTCATCAGATGAAGATTGAAAACATCAATGGTGAATTTGCAACAAGAATCATCTTCGATATTTAAATGATGGTTAAATTGTTCTATTGTTACATTGTTGACCGGAAAACAATTTAGCAGTATAACAGTTAAACAATAGTTTTTAAAAAGGTGATAAGATGGAAATAGGCGGAATTCAATTAAATAAAGTAAATGATAATCTTTGGGAAATTCCTTTAACTGGAAAGATGAAAGTTCCTGGTCGGATTTATATTTCCGAAGAAATGATAAAAAAACAATTAGAAAATGATGAAGCGCTTAAACAAGTTGTAAATGTTGCCTGCCTGCCAGGCATCCAAAGGTTTAGTTTAGCAATGCCGGACATACACTGGGGATATGGATTTCCAATTGGCGGTGTTGCTGCAACAGATTTTGAAGAAGGTGTCATTTCACCAGGTGGTGTTGGTTATGATATTAACTGCGGTGTAAGGCTTGCGGCAACTTCTCTTGAATATAGTTCTGTGCAAAGTAAAATTGGAAAACTTGTTGAAAACCTGTTCAAAAACATTCCAACCGGAGTTGGTGCAAGCGGTGCAATAAAAAAAGTATCAGTCAAAGAAGTAAAAGAAATTCTTGCTGAAGGATCCCACTGGGCAATTAAAAACGGATTTGGTGCTGCGGAGGATATTTCTTTTACAGAAGAAGGCGGGCGATTGGATGGAGCCGATCCTGATGTTGTTGGTGAAAGAGCCCTTGAAAGAGGTCTAGATCAGGTTGGAACACTCGGCTCAGGAAATCATTTTGTAGAAGTTGATGTGGTTGATGAAATTTATGATGAAACAGCTGCCTCCGCATTTGGATTGTTCAAGAATCAAATTGTAATTCAAATTCATACCGGCTCGCGCGGTTTGGGTTACCAGGTATGCGATGACTATTTAAAAGTGCTGATTAAAGCAGAAAGTAAATATGGATTCGATCTTCCGGATAAACAGCTTGTTTGTGCACCAATCAAATCGAAGGAAGGAATGGATTATTTAGGAGCAATGCAATCTGCTGCAAATTTTGCATGGAATAACCGCCAGGTAATTATGCATCTCGTAAAGAAAAGTTTTTTGCAAACATTTAATATGTTGGAGAAGGATTTAGGATTTCAACTTGTTTACGATGTTTGCCATAATATTGCCAAGATAGAAAAACATAAAATCGATGGTGAAATAAAAAAAGTTTGCGTTCACAGAAAAGGTGCTACAAGAGCATTCGCTCCGGGGAGCGAGCTCATTCCGGATAAATATCGGGGAGTTGGGCAGCCGGTGTTAATTCCTGGTGATATGGGAAGATACTCATATGTTGCAGTTGGAACCGATAAGGCAATGAATGATACGTTTGGAAGTTCATGCCACGGTGCTGGCAGAACACAGAGCCGCCACAAAGCAATGAAGAATGCTAAAGGCAGAAATATTATTGAGGAGCTTTCAAAACTCGGAATAGTGGTTCAGGCAAAGGGGATGAGAACAATTGCAGAGGAAATGCCGGAGGCTTATAAAGATGTATCTGATGTTGTAAATGTTATGCACAATGCCGGCATAACAAATAAAGTTGCTAAGCTTAGACCGGTTGGAGTGATTAAAGGTTAAGAAGAATCCTCAAAAATTTTTATATAGGAATCATAAAAAAGCCGACGCGTTAAAGCCAGCTTTTTTATTTGATTTTTTACTTCATCAAAATCATCTTCTTCATCCGTGAGTAATTTCCAGCTTTTATCTGATAGAAATAAACTCCGCTTGTTAGTTTGCTTCCATCAAATTCAACTTCATAACTTCCAGTATTCTTTTCTTCGTTTACTAATGTTGTTAATTCTCTCCCCAGAATATTAAAAACCTTTAGTGTTACAAATGATTGTGCTGGAATTGAAAATTGAATTTTTGTTGTTGGATTAAATGGATTCGGATAGTTCTGCATTAATTCAAATTGATCAGGTATTCCTTTCACTTCATTTTTTTCAACAGGCGTTGCTTCATTAAACTTATTAAGCAAAATATTTTGAACAAATTCCTTCGCTTGTTCCTGCTTCATATAATAAAGTGGAAAGCTGAGCGTAATAACTTTATAATCAGTGCCAAGATATTCTACACCTACCGGCAAGCCTTTCATGCTTCCAGCAACGGTTGTCGAGTCGAACCTGGAATCAAATTTATAAATTACATTACCATTATCATTCGGTTCAATACTTTCAATGTCCTTTAGTTGAAAGCTGGTTGCAGAATTCAATTTTGAAGAATCAGTAAAGATAGAAATATAATCGTCATCGGCAGATATCGCTCCGCTAAATCGCGTGCTAAATACTTTATTAACCCGTTTGATCTTAAGAAAGTCATAGAAAAAGTCACCAGCAAAAAACTCCCTGGGATATACAATATTTTTTTCAAAAGTTTTGGATGGTAAAAATCCTGAAATTATTAATCTTCCACCGAACTGCAAATATCTAACAAGGTCATACAGTGTACTACCCGTACCAGAAAAAGTCGAATAACTTTCGTCACCGTGGACAAAGATTGTAGAATAAGCACCCAGATCAGCCAACTTAGGCAAACCCTCTTTGGCAATATCAAAATCTTTTTTGTTAAAGTTAGTCAGCAGTGAATTATAAAAATCGTCCACTTCTGCGTCACTAGGTTTTCCGATTGTTCCGTTTCCATCAGCAGTTTTATCAACAACCAATATTCCCTGATCCAATGAAACCGAACGCGATTTTATTATTGCAGAACTACTTTCATTTAAAGTGCTGTCGATAGCTTTAATGCTGTAATAATAATAAATCCCGTTTTGTGGTGTTGAGTCTAAAAACAAAGTGTCTTGAACAATTGATGAGTTTAGCTTTATATAATTTCCACTTTCATTTGAAGAACGATAAATGTTATACCCGAGTAAATCGTTTTCTATGTTTGGCTTCCATCTGATTTCGATGGAATGCATTTGTGGCACATCTACCAACCCAGTTGGCAAAACGGGAACTAATTGAGGTATTAAAGATTTCTCCACAATCATACTGCTGTTTCCATCATTATCAACAGCAGAGATGCCGATATAATATTTTACTCCTTTGGTAAGATTATCTAACACCATTGTAGTGTTTGTTGTTGAAAGTACAGCATCATAAACCCCGGACGATTTTCCGATATAAATATTATATCCAGCCAGATCCGTTTCTGCGCTTGGCTGCCAGGAGAGTTTTAAAGAGTTTCCGGTTCCAAGATCAACAACAGAAAAGTTTTTAACTTTTGATAACATTATATCTGTATTCAAAAGTGTAGCACAAGAACCTTTAATTACCTCTGCGCAATAACTAATGTTGCAATTGTCAATTATGTCTCTTGGGGAATGATAATAAGGACTGAAAGAATATTCCTCAAAATATACGGCAGGAAACCCATACGACCAGAAAGCATAACTATCCGAACCGCTGCTATTCAGTGACCCAGTTTTGGCATTTAAAACAGAAAACTTCTGCGTACTTTGTTTTGCAATTTCTCTATAATCTTCTGCCCCGGTATAATAATTAATATTTATGTTACCTGATTGTAGTGAACCCGAAAAATTACTAATCATATCGTGATTGATCATCAGTTTAATTTTTTTGCCGGCAGAATAAGCTTTTTGTGCGTAATCAAAGCCACCAAATAAACCATATTCTTCAGCCGCGAATGTAACAAACTTAATTGTTGTTTCAGGTTTATATCCCATCCTACTTAGCACCCTGGCTATTTCTAAAACTGCGGTTGTACCGCTTGCGTTATCATCCGCGCCCGGTGCAATAAGGATAGGATTGCCTGAAGAATAGGAATCATGATGTCCCCCAACAACAATTTCTTCATTAGAGGTACTTAAGCTGTGGAGAGTTGCAACAACGTTTTTTTGCCACGTACCCTGGTAATTAAAAGAATCTATTTTAACATCGGTATAACCCATTTTTTGGAACTGCGATTTGATCCACAGGGAAACCGAATCTTTCGTTTGTGCAAACAGAAAACGGGTTTTAAAATCCTGCAAGCTTTTAATAAAAAAACGAACCGTATCTGGATTTACCTGTTCTACAATTTTATTAATCAAAGAATCATTTTTTACGGATATGGTTTGACCCTCATCGATTTTATTGTTCTCAAAATAGAATGGTTTTCTTTTCATCGCAATAAGTGAATTATAATTAGAAATTAATTCTTCTGAATTTATGTCTGGATTTTTAAGCACAAAGTTTTTCCCGTCATTATAAATTACATTCGTTGGATTGAAAACGGGGTTCAATTCATTTAAATGAGGACTGGTGATATAATATTTATTCTCAAGTGGATTATCATCAACGATGTTATACTGAATATGCTCCAAACTAAAGCTATTAAGAATTACTTCCGACACTTCTGTAATTAAAACATTATTAAAAATATGATAAACAGGAAGCTGAAATTTTTCCAATTTATTAAGTCCGTTCTTGTCGCTCAGTTCAACTGATATGAGATAATTTTTTTGTTGTGGAAAGAGATTGATAGAAATAAGAAATGCGAAGAGAAATAAATTGATTGTTTTTACCATTGTAACTCAAATCCTAAAAAATTTTTGCCAAATATATCTTGCTTAAAGTTCTAATCCAAACTTAAGATTGATAGACAGGAGTGTTGGTAATTTCTTCCAAATCCACATTCATGATAGTTATCACAGCATTCTTTCTCGGATATTGTATATTAAAGAAGGAAGCAGACATTAAAAACAAAAGGGTATATACATGAAAAAGGTACTGATCATAGATGATAACAAAAACCAGCAATACTTACTTTCCCATTTTCTCACGAAATATTTTGAATGCGAAATTCTGACGGCAGATAATGGAGAGGAGGGTCTGGAATCTATTCAAAAAGAAAATCCTGATTTAGTTATTCTTGATATTGCAATGCCCAAAATGGATGGCGTACAATGTCTTCAAAGAATAAGATTGAACAACATGAACAGCACTACTCCGGTGATTATTTCAACAGGGATGGATGAAAAATCCTTGATTTTCAAACTACTAGCTCTTGGTATATCTGATTATTTGATGAAGCCCTTCAATCTTTTTAGCCTTTATGAAAAAGTAAAAAAACATGTACCGGCTAATAGTTTTTTAACAAGTTGATTTATAAATCAATCAACAATAAAACATTTTGTAAGTGCACAATTCATTTTGTGTGATTATTTAGCCAGCTAACAATTGCAATAAAGATTTCATCTCTTCGAGCTTCATTATGAATTTCATGATAAAGTTCATCAAACACAATTAGAGTGCAATCTGTTTTAACTTTTGCTGCAAAGCGTCTGCTTGCTTCTGGTGATGTTACTCTGTCTGAACCACCGTGAAGAATTAGAAGCGGCAAATTAAAATCCTCCGCATGGGATAAAGCCCATTCACCGGCATCTCTAACACTAACAAATGTTCTTGCAGAAATCCAGGGATGAATGTACTTGTCCTTTTCCGGCACTTCCAATTTTATTTTTTCTTTTGAAAGGTCTGAGGACTTCAATCCATTAAATGAAATAAAAGATGGCCAATAATTATTTAGAAAGCTGGCAACATTATTCATTATTGAATTGGGTGGGTGACAAAGTTTTAACCAGGGACCAGTTACAATTACGCCAGCTAAATCGGTTGAAATATTCCTTAGTACATAATTGATGACAAGATTACCACCCATACTGTGCCCATATAAAAAAAGCTTTTTATCCGGAAATCTTTTAGCGGCTTCATTAAGCAGTTTTGAAACATCTGAAAGAGATGCTTCGTAAGATGGTGTGTGTCCTCTCTTCCCCTCCGATTTTCCATGCCCACGCTGGTCATAACTTATCAAAGCGTAGCCGGCGCTTGTTAAAGCAATTGGCAATTCTTTGTACCTGCTTGAGTGTTCTCCAAGTCCGTGAACCAGACAGACAACTGCTTTTACCTCAACATCTGGAATCCAGATTTGAGCAAAGATGTTTAATCCATCTTCCGTTTTCCAACCGAACTGAACATTTTCCATTTTCAAAACAATTTCATTAAAAATTGAAACTCCTAACAGCAAATTACAAATAAATCCCAATAATTAAATTCAAAATTTAATACAGTAGAAAAATCATTTTTAAGATTGGATTCTTATTTAACCTGGATTTCTTTATACCGGAAGCAGTCGGTAGTATGATCATTCACCATCCCGACCGCCTGCATATAAGCATAACAGATTGTAGAACCAACAAACTTGAATCCCCGCTTAATCAGATCCTTGCTCATTGCATCACTTTCCAAAGTTTTTGCCGGTATTTCCTTTAGTGATTTCCATGAATTTAAAATTGGCTGTTCGCCAACAAACTGCCAGATATATTTATCAAAGCTGCCAAATTCGTCTTTTATATTTAGAAAAGCTTTAGCGTTTTGAATAGCTGCACCAATTTTCAGCCGGTTGCGAACAATACCAGCGTTTTGTAAAAGTTCATCAATTTTATTTTGATTGTAAACTGCAATTTTCTTTGCATTAAAATTATCAAAGGCTTTCCGGTAATTATCTCTCTTTTTAAGAATAGTACTCCAACTTAAACCGGCTTGCGCTTCTTCAAGAATAAGGAATTCAAAAAGAAGCCCGTCATTGTGAACCGGAACGCCCCATTCCTTATCGTGGTAATCTATATAAAGTTGATCTGATGTTGACCATCCGCAGCGGGTAATCATATCATTTTCCTTTTGGCATTATCCTTTTAAATTTTCTGGGTTTCGCCTTTTCCACTTTTTGTTTTTTAGAATTTAACAACAAAAGCTTCCTTCCGGTTTCCAGATAGTAATTCATAGATTTTTCCCACCAGCGCATCATATCATCAAATTGCTTTTCCGATTTGGTTTGCACAAATTCATTCCCCTTTTCTGATATTGTAGTAAATGTATAATCAACTTTCACGTCAGATGTGCCATCGGTATTATCAATAACCTGTAAGCGGATTTTAACAATTACTGTTTCCCAAGTTAATCTTACAAACTCGATTATTTTATTTTTTTTGTTGTACTTTGTTACAACCCAAATTGTATTTACATCCCCAGCGTGTTTGGTTTTAAATACCGCACCCTCTTCTGCAAACCCGGATAATGAAAAGATCATTTCGTAGCTCCAACCATCAAGCCACTCGGTTTCTTTTTGGGGACAAAGAAGCGGAAAAATTTCTTTTGCGGTTGCATTTATTTTCTGTGTATAAGTTCTGCTAATTCTATTCGATTTGAAAGGCATAGTTCAATCCTTATTTAAGATGATTTTTTTTGTTGGTAAAGATAAAGAATTGTATGTACGAAATCCTAAAATCAAAATTAAAATATCAAATGGAAAAAAATAATTATTTCGGGAGTCCATCTGTCTTCTTTTCAAGATCTTCTTTTGTCTTTAGTTGTTTGTAATCTTTTAAAATTTCTTTTTGAGCTTTCAGGTAACCAAATAGAAAGTACATAGTTATAAAGAATGAAATATGAAAAAGAATTATTGGAATAAATCCCAATGAAACATTACGCCAATAATCCACAAGGTTTTGTCCTTTGTTATACAATGCAACTGAATTAGATAGTGCAATGTAATCGTAAACCGTCCAGAGAAATGAAACAGCTCCGATTAAAATTGTAATAATTGAACTGATCTTTAATTTAAACATATCTTTCTCCTAATATACTTGCGGAAATAAATTTTAGTTAATGATTGCTAAACTGTTGCACGGGATCTTTTCACTGAAATTAAGCAAAGCAGCAATTAAAAAATTATTTGATCCATACAGTTTTGATGTTTACAAACTCCTTAATTCCATAGTGTGATAGTTCTCTACCATAACCCGAAGCCTTTACTCCACCAAATGGAAGCCGTGGATCTGATTTTACCAGTCCGTTTATAAATAAAGAACCGGATTCTATCTTATGTACCAATCGCTTTGCTTTCTCTAGATCATTAGTCCAAAGACTTGCACCAAGACCAAACGAAGTATCGTTGGCAATTCTGATTGCATCTTCCTCATCATCTGCTACAATTATGGCGGCAACTGGTCCAAAGGTTTCCTGATCATAAACCGGCATTCCTTTTTTAACATTGGTAATAATTGTTGCCGGATAGTAATAACCTTTCACATCCATTCGTTTACCGCCGGTTAATACCAGGGCACCAAGTTCAACGGATTTTTTCACCTGTACATCAAGATCTAAAAGTAAATCTTCCCTGGCAAGTGGACCGAGATCATTCTCTTCATTAAGTGGATTTCCAATTTTTAAATTACCGATTAAACTTACAAGCAAACTTTCAAAATCATTTGATATTTCTTTTACAACAATAAATCGCTTTGCAGCAATACAACTTTGCCCATTATTAATTATTCGAGCAGTAACAGCAGTTCGTGCTGCTGCTTCAACATCGGCATCTGCAAGAACAATAAATGGGTCGCTGCCACCTAATTCCAAAACTGATTTCTTTAAATTCCTTCCGGCTGCTTCCGCAACTTTTCTTCCAGCCAAATCGCTTCCCGTTAATGTAACTGCCGCTACTTTTGGATGACTTATTATTTGTTCAACAGAAGAAGAACCAATAAGTAAAGTTTTAAATGTGTTGGATGGAAACCCAGCTTTAGTAAAAATTTCTTCAATAGCCAGTGCAGACATTGGTACGTTGGAAGCATGTTTAAGCAGACAAACATTTCCAGCCATCAAAGCTGGTGCAGCAAAACGAATTACCTGCCAGAAAGGAAAATTCCATGGCATTACAGCAAGCACAACGCCGATAGGATCGAACTGAATATAACTTTCTGAGGCATCGGTGTTAATAAATTCTTTACTTAAAATATTTTCTGCATTCTCCGCATAATATTCACATACCCAGGCACACTTTTCAATTTCTGCATATGCCTGCTTTATCGGTTTACCCATTTCAAGTGTTAATATTCTACCGTACTGTTGCTTTCCTTCACGCAAAAGGTTGGCAGCTTTTAACATAAGTTCTTTGCGGAAAGTTAAATCCGTTTCCTTCCATTGTAAAAATGCCTGGTGCGATTTTTCAATTTCGGCTTTCACAATATCCGCCGGCATTTCTTCAAAACTTTTAATTATTTCTTCAGTAGATGGATTTACAGATTGAATTGACATTTTATTCTCAATTATTTATTCGAAAATTAAATCTTCATTACAATGGGAAGTTTTTGTAAAATTAACGAAGTAGAAATAAAAATCACTTAATAACCTTTAACTTAAAATAAACTTCCTCAGGAGAAAAGATTCCTGCAAGAAATCGCTCGTACATTACCGGTTCAATGTTCAATAAAACATCCATCCATTTAAGCAGGTTAAAGTGCGATGTAATAAATCTTTTTTCTATTATTTCAAACTGGGCTTTTCCCTCATAGTTTGTACGATGGTTCAGTTTCCATTTTTCATAAAACTTTAACTTTCGGTTACCGATAAACTCATAATTATCAAACGTTCTTATTGAAAAGGGAATTTTATGATCCGGTTCGCCAAAATATTTTGTATTAAGAAAAAATGGTGCATAAACAATAATAATTGCTCTTGGTTTAGAAACACGGTAAAGTTCAGTAACTACTTTATGAAAACTATCCAGGTGCTCCAGAACGTGCGAAGCGTAAATTTCATCAAAAGTGTTTTCTTCAAAAGGAAAAGGATAGGAATTCAAATCGTGAATTACATTCCCGCCATAATCCACAATATCAATATTAACATACCCAGCTTTTAAATCCTTTCCGCATCCCAGATTCAGTTTCATATAACCTCAAATATTTCAAGAAATTTAAATGCAATTTAAACAAATCATTTTAAGTGATGATGAGCAGAGAAAAATCAAACTTCTTTCCATTTTATAATAACAATCTACTTTTAGAAAAGCTCATCTTTCAAAATCTCTTTTTCAACAGTATCAATTATAGTTGAATGAAAATAAACATCAAACCATTCTTTAAACATTTCTACAGTTCTATCATTGGGCCAAAGTTTTTCATCAATATTCCACTCGCTTAATTCCATATCAAAAATTTCCGTGAACTTGCTTCTTATATACTTTTCTGCATCACTTAGATTATCACTAACCGGAATTAAAAATGCAGTACAATCACCCCGGATATCTTCAAGAGAAATTTTTCTTTTATTGATGTTTTTGAGCCAATTATAAAATGGTTGCTTTGGTTTGATAACAACAAGTTGCCTATCGAGTGCATACATACAAACCCCTTTTAGTTTTAATCTGTAAATATCTTCCTAAACAATTTGTTTAATTTATAAAGCAACATAACTTTCCAGTTAAAAAAAGTCAAAGAAAATTTCGTAGAACGCAAAATTCCAATTTTATTTGCAATATTTTCTGCCTAAGTTTTCATAATTAAAATCATAGGATTATGCTGGTTTAATATGAAAAAATTTATGTTGATCAAATTTATATATTTAATCGTTCCGCTCCTGGTACTTTCTTTTTCATTTATAAGTTGTAGTTCATTTACCGTGATAGAAAAGGAAGGACTGGAAAAAATAACACCGGAAGACATCCAAAGCTTCATAACATTTCTTGCTTCAGATTCTCTTAAAGGAAGAAATACACCAAGTCCCGGGTTAGATACGGCAGCTTCATTTATTGCAAAGGAGTTTAAAGCAAGCGGATTATTGCCTGTAAACGGAAGTTATTTTCAAAAAATTTACCTTGGGAAAGTCAACCTGGGAGATGAAAATCATTTAAAGATTTCAACGGGTGGAAAAGAAATTTCATTTTCAATAAAAGAAGATTTTGTTCCGTTTGAAATGACTGCCAATAAAGGGGTTAATTCCTCAATTGTTTTTGCTGGTTACGGAATAACCGCACCTGAATACAAATATGATGACTACAAAGACATTGATTCAAAAGGCAAGATAGTTTTCATCCTGCGACATGAACCAGGTGAAGAAGATTCAGGTTCCGTATTCGACGGGAAAAAATTAACGAGCTATTCTGAGGTTTCTGAAAAAGTAAAAACCGCAATTGAGCATGGTGCCATCGGAGTAATGATTGCGACTGATCCATTAAATCATTCCTCCTTAACACCCCGGGGATTTCCGTGGCCATCTCTTTCCAAAATAATTCCCAAAGATGCACTTCCAATTACTTTAATTGATGACGAATCAACTAAAATTCCGGTGGTTCAGGTTGGCGAAGAAGTTGTTAAAATGCTTTTCGGAAGTGTAGAAAAACTTAAACAAATTCAAAAAGAAATTGATGAAAAAACAACACCGAACTCTTTCTTGTTAAAGGATTATTCTGCATCGATAAAGACGAGCACTTCAATACAGGAATATCCATCTAATAACGTTGTTGGACTTGTGGAAGGTTCAGATCCACAGCTTAAAAACGAAGTGGTAATTCTTGGCGCCCACTATGATCATGTTGGTTATAAGAAAAAGCATAATCCAGGTGAGGATTATATTTTTAATGGAGCTGATGATAATGCATCCGGAACAGCGGCATTAATGGCAATCGCAAAATCTTTCGGTTCATTACAACAAAAACCCAAAAGAAGCTTATTGTTTATTGCATTTCTTGGAGAAGAATTAGGTCTTCTTGGCTCCCAGGCTTACGTAAACAACCCACTATTTCCTTTGAATAAAACGGTGGCAATGCTGAACTTTGATATGGTTGGACGAAATGGTGAAGATACTCTTTACATAGTTGGAGTTTCCAGAAGCCCAGACTTAACTGAAATAAATAAGAAAGAAAACGAGCGGATTGGATTTACACTTTTATATAACCAGGAACAATTTTTAGGAAGAAGTGACCAGGCAAATTTCTTAAAGAAAAGAATCCCATCACTTTTTTACACAACGGGGGAGCACCCGGATTACCATAAAGTAACAGACGAAGTAAGTTTGATAGATTTTAATAAGGAAGCAAGAGTCGCACAGTTAGCTTTTCTTACTGCACTATACATAGCTAACGATAATCAGTACTATAAAGTTATCCCAAAACGTATTTCATTATTTTAATATTATTAAAGAGGTGTTATGAAAAATCTTTTCTTAAAATCAATAGTTTGTTTTACTTTCATATGCATTAACGTTGCGGTTTTTGCCCAAGGTTCATATAAACTTCAGTATAACTTCCAGAAGGGAGAAAGCTATAAATATAAAATAACAACGGATGGAGTTGTTACGGAAACAATGATGGGTCAGGAAATGAAAATCATCATGGATAGTAAACTCTATCTTAAAATGGAAACAGAAAATAGAACTCCGAAAAACATATCACTTTTAGTTTCTCTCGACTCAGCTAAATTCCACATGGGTATGCCAATGAAAGATACGACTATGAATTTAGAAAATTTTATTGGTAAGCGAACCAGGCTGGTTGCTCTTGCAACAGGTAAAGTAATTAAAAAAGAAATTGTTGATTCCGTAGCAGGAGTTTCGGAAATGATGGGACAGATAAGCGGGGAAACTACAAAGCTAATTGTGCTGCCGGAAAAAGAAGTGAAAATTGGAGAAACCTGGAGTTCTGAGGATGTTGATACAATAAATATGATGGGCGGAAAGATTGCGAATAAATCTAATATTGATTACACAATGGTGGGTAAGGTTGATACCTTATCACATTCCTGCCTTAAAATATTGTTCAAAGGAAAAACTTCCGCTGAGGGTAACGCAAAAATTATGGGGATGGATTTGTTTATTGAAGGAAATGGTAAAACAATTGGGTTTCTATATTTTGATGCGGAAAAAGGATTGATGATCCACTCTAGTACACAAATAGATAATGAAATGACTATGGCGGCAACTGGTGAACAAAATCAGATTATTCCGATAAGTCAAATAACAAGAAATACATATACGATAATAAATAAGTGATTCTATTAATTAAAGAACCCCGCATTAGAGCGGGGTTCTTTGTATCAACTTTATTTTGACTGTTAGTTCAAAGCAAGTAATGGTCTGGTTATATCAGCCAGGGTAACTTCATCAACTTTTAATGCAATTACACCTTTTCTAACCATCCCTAATGCAACGGCAGCACCTTTGGATAGATCGAGTTGGCGCCTATAACTGTATGGACCTCTATCATTAACTCTTACAATAACCGATTTGTGATTTCTTAAGTTTGTTAATTTGAGAAGTGTTCCAAAGGGTAAGGATTTATGTGCGGCTGTAAAAGCCATTTGATCATAAAATTCGCCATTGGCTGTCTTTCTACCGTGGAATTTTGGACCATACCAGGAAGCTATCATTTTGCCCTTATCCAAAAATTTGATGATGGATTCCTTTTCTATTTGTTGGGTAGAATCATTATCAGCTTTCGGTTCTAGGCTGCTAACATTTTCCTGTAACTGCGTACTTCCCGAATTGAATTCTTCACTAATTAGTGTGAATCCTACCAAAAGTAACATAACAAAAATTATGGCTCCTTTTGTTAAAGATATCAATAAAGACCTCACTAGTTGTTTAGAAATTTCTACATTCAATTTAACCCGAGCCGCACCAAAAATTCAATCTCAATATCTTGGATTGCCCCAGCAGAGACCATCCCCGATTATTCGAATTATTTGGCTTATCATCCGGATAATATGGAGTAAATTCTAAATCGGTATGAAAGAAATTGATATTGCATGAATTCCCGATGTATTAATGGATAATATTTTTTAATTTTGTCTCAATAAAAATTCATCAGGAGAATTTAATGAGAAGTACAATTACAGCTTTTATTCCTTATGCTGGGTATGAGCATTCGAAAAAAACAGTAAACGATCTTAGAAAATGCAAATTAGTTCAGGAGATATTCCTTTTAACCGTTGGAGGTTCAGAGAATTCTATTGAAGGATGCAAGAAACTAAATGTTGAAAACCTTGTTGGAAGTGACACTATTAATCTAATAAAGGATAATTCAAATTCAACCTTTACATTGATGGTAACCCAGGATAACATTATCGAGTTTGGGCAATTTGGTATTGAACGCTTTGCTAAAGTAGCCGAAGGAACCGGCTCGGGATTGTTATATTCTGATTATTATGATAACAAAGATGATACACGAATACCTCATCCAGCAATAGATTACCAGATTGGCAGCTTGAGAGATGACTTCAACTTTGGATATGTGTACTTTATGAATACCCACGCATTGAAAGAAGCTTTAGCCGAACAGGAAAAGAAAGATTATAAATTTGCCGGACTGTACGACCTTCGCCTAAAAATCTCCCAAAACAATCCGGTTATCAGAATCCCCGAATATCTTTACACTACCAGCGAAAGCGACACACGCAAGTCGGGTGAAAAGATATTTGACTATGTCGATCCCCGGAACCGCGCAGTTCAGGTGGAAATGGAAATTGCCTGCACTTATCATCTTAAAAGAATAGGCGCTTACTTAGAACCAAAATTTGAAAAAGTTAATCTTGATGAAGAAAAGTTTGAACTGGAAGCTTCTGTAATTATTCCTGTAAAGAACAGGATTAAAACAGTTGCCGATGCAGTTAACTCCGTACTTATGCAAAAGACAACATTTAATTTTAACCTGATTGTGGTAGATAATTATTCCACCGATGGGACAACTGAAATCTTAAAATCCTTTGCTGAAAAGGATAAGAGAGTGGTTCATGTAATTCCTGAAAGAAAGGACCTTGGGATTGGTGGATGCTGGAATGAAGCCGCTCATCATCCAAAGTGCGGAAAGATTGCCATCCAATTAGATAGCGATGACGTTTACAAAGACGAGACAACGATCCAGAAAGTAGTTGATAAGTTCAAAGAAGATAAATGCGCAATGGTGGTTGGTACCTACCAGATGACCAACTTCAAATTAGAAGAAATACCACCGGGAATTATAGATCACAAAGAATGGACACCGGATAACGGCAGAAATAACGCACTAAGAATTAATGGTTTAGGTGCACCACGAGCTTTTTATACACCAATCCTTCGCGAGATTAAAATTCCAAATGTAAGCTATGGAGAAGACTACGCCCTCGGTTTAGCCATTTCCCGTAACTACCAGATTGGCAGAATTTACGAACCAGTTTATCTTTGCCGCAGATGGGAAGAAAATTCTGATGCATCGCTTGATATTGTTAAAATGAATGGATACAATCTTTATAAAGATAGAATCCGCAGCCTTGAAGTTCTTGCACGACAAAGAAAAAATGCGCTATGATAGACAAAGTTTTAATTCCAGATTCTGATTTAAAACCCTGGTTAACAGGTGATGACCTTGGCAGTAAAACCAAAGCTCTTCTTGCACATCAGAAAGAGAACTGGCAGCTTTGTGCCAACGGTTATAAAAGTTTAGATAGTGTGGAAGTACGATCATTTGAGTTTGACGGATTTATTATTAAAGTACAGTTTAACCCGGGGCGGATCATTTCATCATCAGCAAAGGTTGATGAAAAATCCATTAAGGAAAGGAAGTGTTTCCTTTGTTTTAATAATTTACCACCAGAACAACGTGGAATACTTTACAGGAATAATTACCTTATTCTTTGTAATCCTTATCCAATCTTTAACGAGCATTTTACATTACCAAATATAGAACATCTGCCACAGGCAATTGATGATTCCTTTGCTGAGCTTTTAAGTTTTAGTAAAGAACTTGGTAAGTATTACACCGTTTTCTATAACGGACCCAAATGCGGTGCTTCTGCTCCGGATCATTTACATTTTCAGGCAGGTAATAAATTTTTTATGCCGATCGACAAAGAATATGAATCAATAAAAAGTAAACTTGGTAACAAGATTATTGAAGAAGAAAATCTTGCAGTTTACGCAGTTGATAAATATTTACGCCGGTTTATCTCTCTGGAATCGAGCAGCAAAGAAATCCTTGTAAAAGCCTTTGAAACATTTTACAATATTTACGAAAAGATTTCTGCTCCGGGTGAAGAACCGATGATGAACATTCTTTCTACTTACGAAAGTGAAAAATGGAAAGTCATTATATTCCCGCGCGCCAAACATCGTCCTTCTTATTACTTTGCAGAAGGTGATGAGAATATACTTCTTAGTCCCGCTGGGGTAGATTTGGGAGGCACCCTAATAACTCCGCTTGAAAAAGATTTTAAAAAGATAACCAAAGACCAGGTAATTGATATCTTCCGTCAGGTAACTGTTACTACAGAATTTTTTGAATTCATTAAAAAAAGCTTGAAGGCTGAAATTACTTCCACTACAAGTGAAAGTGTAAAATAATAAGGAAACCAAAAATGAAAAAGAACATTGCGTTTGTCTTCCTGCTTTTAATTATTGTTTCTTCTTCTTTGAACGCACAATTGGTAAGAAGCTATGGTTTTAAAATTGGCGGCAATCTTGCAAAGCAGGATTTTAATTATGCCTCAAATCTTTCAATTGATTTGAAAACAGATAACCGTTTTGGATTAAACGTTGGGGCTTTCATCGAGTTTCTTGATCTGCCGGTAGCAAGCATTATTGCAGAGGTTGATTACACACAGAAGGGGATGAAATATACATCTACTGTAAGAACCACCGAACATCCAGAAGGAATAGGAACAACGACTGTAAATAACAGAATTGATTATTTATCGATCCTCTTACTCGGCAAAGTAAGATATAACCTCATTCTTTTTTCTCCTTATTTACTTGCCGGACCAAGAGTAGATATTGAGATAAACAAAAATATTGATAAAAATTACGATGAAGTTTACAAAGATTTCAAGAAAGGAAATTTTGGATTAACATTTGGGATTGGAACAGAAATAATTAAAATGCTGCTTGCAGAAATCCGCTACAATGTTGATTTAACGGATGCATATTCCACTGCGAATCTGAAAGTTAAAAACCAATCAATTGATTTTTTGGTTGGTATAATGTTATAATGGAAAGAAATTATTTTAGGGAATTGCTGAACAGTGGAAGCGATTCCCCATTTTTTTTCAATCAACTTTAACTACAATCAAGCTGATATCATCTTCAAAATTTCCGCTGGTAAATGTGGTAATTCCTTCTTTTATTTTTTCAAGCAGGTTTTCTTCTGGTTTTAAGCCAGCCACAAGCAATTCAAATCTTTCAGCACCAAAAGGTTCTTTTAACTGATTACGTGATTCAGTTATTCCATCCGTATTAAGAATTAAATGATCACCTTCGTTAAAATTAATGCTGATATCTTCATAATCGCCGTTTGCAGAAAATCCAAGCAGCATTCCCCGCGATTGAATTTGTTCAACTTTATTTGCCAGAGAATTTTTATAAACAAGCGGAAGATCCCCCGCTCCTGCATATTTAGCGGTTTTATTTTTCCTGTTTAAAACAACAATGGAAAGTGTTGCAAACACTTCAGAAACTTTTGCATCCTGGTAAACTGAATCATTTATTTTTTGCAATAATACACTTGGAGTAAATTCATTGGCAGATTGCAGAACAACACGGATTGCGCTCCGTACATAACCGGCATAAGCAAAAGCAAAATACCAGGCGCCCCATTTTTTACCCATTACATCGCCAAGTACAATAACCAGGTTGTCTGGATCTAATTGAAAGTAATCAATAAAATCTCCGCCTGGAATTCCTTTAAACGGCTCATGCCAATGTTTTATTTTAAAACCTTCAAACTCAGGGAAATCATCTGGAACTACTTTAGCGCGGAAAGAATCAGCCGCAAGATGGATTTCCGAAACCATTTTCTTTCTTTCTTTATCCAGGCTTTTTAGAATGGCAGAAACTTTTGCTATAACAACACGCGGACCGGAAGTTTTAATAATATAATCTTCTATCTCAAGATCGAAACCTTCAAGTATATCGCTTTCTTCACCTTTGGCGGTTAGAAAAACAAATGGTATTTCTCTCATAGAGGCATCATCAAGTAAAATTCTGCGAAACTGGTAACCATCCATTTCGGGCATCATAATATCGCATACAATAATATCTGGCAGAAACGATTTAACAGCACCAAGCGCTTCTTTACCGCTGTTGGCAACTTTTACATTAAATCCAGCTTTGGTCAAATTATATTCAAAAAGTCTTGATAGTTTCATGTCATCATCAACTAACAGAACTTTGTTTGCCTCCTGTGTAAAACTTTTTCCACCTTCTGTTTTTTCTATGAAAGCTTTATAGATGTCGCTTCTTTTTAGTAATGATTTAACTTTGAAAATTAATTCATTCTCATCGATGGGGAAATCTAGGAATTCTTCTGCGCCACCGGTTATTAAAGTGGCTTCATTTATTTTTTCATTTTCCTGTAGAATGAAAAGAAAAGGTAAATGCTGATATTTCTCTTTCCTTACTTCAGCAAATTCATCGTAACCAAAGTGATAATCTGTAATTGCCAAATCGAATGAGTCCGCAGATTTTAAATCGAAAGCTTCTTTATAGATGCTCTTAATTTCAAGTTGATATTCTTCCGTACTTAAATATTGTTTAAGCCGATTAATAACATAATCATTAGAGTGAATAACTAATAGTTTTCTTATGTTTGTTCCCATCACAGTATATAAAATTTATAAATCATGCTTTTAAATTGATTTAGCCGATATAACTTTTTATTGCATCATCTTTAGTTGGAAATGTTTCAAACACACGGAACATTCGAGTAAGTTCGAACATGGAGTGAACGGCAGGTTGAAAACCAACCAACTTCAAATCGCCGCCAAGTGCGGTTACTTTTTTAAGTGAAACTACCAAAGCACCAAGAAAAGTTGAGTCGATGAATTCACATTGAGTTAGATCCACGATCAAATGTCTTGAACCTTCTTCGATATCTTTAACCAGAATTTTTTTAAAATCTTCCGCTTCTTTTAACGTTGCTCTATCAAGGTTAACAACCTGCACGTTAACGGAACCATATTTTTCTTTGATAAAATCCATTTATTACTCCGTAAATTTTATAACCAGTTTGATTGATGATTTATTAATATTCATCATTGAACATTTAAACGAACATATTATAAAAGCTAATCATTCCTTTGTTTCATTTTCAATTTTATACCTAACCATTAATCTGTAAAATGTAGCCCGCCCAATATGTAATCTCTTTGCCGATTCCAGTATATTTCCGCCGGTAACTTTAATGGCATGCTTAAGCGCTTCCTGTTTAAGTCTTTCAAAAGGAATAATTGTATCATCGCTAAACAATGTACCGGATATTTCTGGTGAAAGCGATCCATCAGCAGAGCGGATATAATTTGGTATTACATCAACATCTATGGAGTCATATTCACTCAGAATAATACAGCGTTCAATTGTATTTTCCAATTCCCTTACGTTGCCGGGCCAATTATAATCGTAAATATATTTTAATGCTTTCTTAGTAAATCCAATAATATTCCGGTTTAATTTTTTATTTGCCTGACTTATAAAATGATCTGCCAGAACAAGAATGTCACCTTTTCTTTCTCTTAAATTTGGGATATAAATGGGAAAGGAATTCAATCTGTAATATAAATCTTCTCTAAATTCTTTTGTATCAACAGCAACTTTAAGATCTTTGTTGGTTGCCGAAATAATTCTTACATCAGTTTTAATTACCTCAGTTCCACCAACTCTTTCAAATTCCTTATTTTGAATTACGCGTAGTAATTTTGCCTGAAGAGCCATATGTAATTCACCAACTTCATCAAGAAAGATAGTTCCTTCCTTTGCCACTTCAAATTTACCTATCTTCCTTTGGTATGCACCGGTAAAGGAGCCTTTCTCGTGTCCAAATAATTCGCTTTCTAAAAGTTCGCGTGGAATGGAGGCACAGTTAACCACAACAAATGGTTTCTCTTTTCTAATTCCATTATAATGAATTGCGCGGGCAATCAGTTCTTTTCCGGTTCCGCTTTCACCATGGATTAGCACGGTAATATCATTATTCAGCACTTTAGAAACCATCTTAAATACATCCTGCATTTTTTTATCAGCAGAAACCAGGTTATCAAAACCGTACTCCTTCTTAACATTTTCTTTAAGCAGTTTCAATTCCCTTTGAAGATCATAGTTCTTAATTGAATTTTTAATTGCCGGTTCCAGCCGCTGGACGTCTATCGGTTTGGGAAAATAATCGAAAGCACCTAAACGGAGTGCTTCTACAGCAACTTCAATGCTTCCCTGGGCAGAAAGCATTATCACGGGTAAATGTTCATCTTGGCGTTTTAATTTTTTAAGAATTTCAATTCCATCGATATCCGGCAGCATAATATCGAGCAGTACAAGATCTGGATTGAGGGATAATTTTTTTAACATCCCTTCGCCATTTTCAAAAACCTCAATTTGATATTTCCATTTGTCTCTTACCCAGTGCGATAATAACCTGGCGATGGATTTTTCATCATCAACTATGAATACTAATTTTTCCAATTGACCCTCATAATTTTGTTTCTACCATTTTAGGAAGTTTAACAATAAAAGTTGTTCCTTTAGTAACTTCACTTAGTACTGTAATTAATCCTTTGTGAAGATCGATTATTTGTTTTACCAATCCCAAGCCAATTCCGGTGCCGGTGCTTAAGGTGCCGGGATTTTCAACTTTAAAAAACTTCTGGAATATGCGTTCCAGATCTTTTTCTAAAATTCCAATTCCAGTATCGGTAATAATTATTTCAAATTCTTTATTAAATTCTTGCCCAATCACAGATACTCTGCCATCGCGGTCTGTAAATTTAAGGGCATTTGAAATTAAATGATAATAAACCTGTCCAATCCGTTCTTTATCTCCGAACAAATAAATATCTTTATCTGGTATATCCGTTGTGAATATAATACCTTTTTCATCTGCCGCCGCTTTTGCTTTGGTTACTATCTCTGTTAACAGTTCTGTTGCATTAAATTTAGTTTTAAGCAAGTCCATTTTACCGGCTTCTATTTTTGCAAAATCCAGGAAGTCGTTTATTAGCCGTGCTAATCGCTTCCCTTCACTAAGAATGATATCGTTGAATTCCATTACCATTTCTTTGGGAAGATCGGGATCGGCGCTTATCGTTTCTGAAAACCCAACAATGGAGGATAGCGGAGTTCTAAGTTCGTGAGAAATGTTGGATATAAACTCACTCTTTAATTTATTAACTTCTTCAAGTACAGAAACCTGTTGTTTGGCTCTGTCTCGTTCAACAGATATTAATCTATTTGCTTCTATTAGTTTTGCGTTTAGTTGTTGAAGTTTTTCCTCAACTTTGCGTCGTTCAGTAATATCTCTTCCGATACCAAGCATTCCGATAATTTCATCTGCTAACTTTATTGGTCTACCCTGAATTTCAAAAACAATGTCTTTATTCAATTTGTCTACTAAAGTTGCTTCAAAGGAAATTCTTTTATCTGATTTTAAGATTTGCTGGAAAGCGATTGCAATATCTGCTTTATTATTTTCGTTAACAAATTCAAGAAAATGTTTGCTAATCATTTCTTCCGGTGAATAGCCTAACGCAAGAGCACAATAAGAATTTACTGTTATAAAGTATCCATAACTATCAAGATTAAAAATAAGATCATTTGCTGTTTCAATTAAGAGCCGAAATCTTTGCTCCGATTTTTCAAGTTCAAGTTTGGCTGTTGTTTCTTTAGTTATGTCGCTTAGAACTCCATCAATTTTTATAACAGTTCCATCCTGGTGTACTGGAAATCCCGAGTTTCTTATAAAATGTTGTTTTCCCCATTTGTCTTTTATCTGGTACTCAACGGTGGCAGAATTTCCTTTCCTTAGTTCTCTTACAAAGCCCTTAAATTTTACTAAATCATTCCGGTTAATTTGTCTTACAATCAACCTGGGATTATGGAGTAGATCTTGCGGTGTAAATCCCAGCATTTTTACAACGGCTTCTGTAATAAAAATGAATTTGCTGCCATCCGGTGGTGTAGAATATAGAACGGCTTCGATGTTCTTGGTTGTATCCTTAAGAGAATTCTCCAGAAATGATTCATCTATTGTATTCTCGAATGTATTGAATATTTCTGTAACTTCACCATCAGTATTAACCAGTGGAAATGAATTAACGTTGAACAAAACAGATTCATCTTTTTCGGTTAAGCATCTAATCCTTCTGTTATAAACAGGGTTACCGTTCTTTACTATATCGGGAGCATAAAAGCATTTTTTTGCATTTAAAAGAAGTTTAACATTGGAAATTTCTGAAGTTTGTTGGTTTAGGCTTGCCTGTGTAAAAACTAATTTTAATAATTCTTTTCCACGGGCATTTATTGCAAGAATATTTCCGTCTATATCGTTTATCAGGAGACCAATCCCTATTTCATTAAATATTGTTCCGAAATCTATGTCGTAATTTTTCATCAGGATAATCTGTACTTGTTTTATTGTACCAAGCTACTAATACTGTAAGAATTTGCTCACTAATCTAATAAAAAAAATTGTAAGAAATGACTGACAAAATAATTCTGCCGGATTTTTATCTTTTTAATTGAGCCACACATCTAAAGAAAATCTAAATTCGGGTTCTTTATAATAGGATTCATTAATGTCAATTATGTTTAGAACAATCAAAAGTTAATTGTAAGCTTTCAAATTCCAAACACTGAATGGGTAAGATTAAAAATACAATTTGATGCTAGTAAAATCGAATGTGGGAAAGGCGGTTGAGTTTAGGCGTTGATTGACTTTGAATTTTTGTTTTTTAATATTGTTGCAAAGTTTTAGAAAGATGTTTGATATTAAACAAAGATTCTTTAAGTAGTACTATAAAATTTCGAATGATGTACAATTCCTTCTTTTCTTTTTACTTTGATGTGTATGTCAAAAGAAGAATTTCCATCTTCAAATCTTAGTTGCCAAAATACAGCAATAGTGCAATGATTTTTATAATTAGAGGAGTAGCAAATGAAAAAGATTTTAATTCTAAATGTAATATTAGCATCAACTTTAGTAATTTTTTTATTTCAAAATGGCTGTCAAAATGATTCTCTCTCTCCTCAACAGAACCGTAAACCCAAAATTGAAAGCTTATCAGCTAATCCAGCAACTATTGAGACAGAACAGCAAACCGCATTAACCTGCGTAGCCACAGATGCGGATGGAGATAATCTAACAATAACCTGGGCGTCGCAAGATGGTAGTTTTCCGAATGGCGACACAGGTATTTCTGTAAACTGGAAAGCATCTGTTGTAAAAGGCAGCTATGCAATTACAGCTACTGTTAGTGATGGAGAAGTAACGGTGACTGATATAGTTACGGTTACAGTTCAAGACGGCAGCGCAAATTTGTCGCCAAATCCGCCATCCAATCCAAGTCCGGAAGATAATGCCACAAACCGACCAAAGGCTTTAACATTAAGCTGGACTTGTAATGATCCTGACGGAGATCCTTTAACTTATGATGTTTATTTTGGAACAAGCAGTAACCTAACTACAAAAGTTTCATCAGATCAAACAGAAACAAGCATAACAAGAAATGGTCTTAACACCAACACTCCATATTACTGGAAGATAGTTGCAAAGGATAATCATAGTAACTTAACACCCGGTCCTGTTTGGAAGTTTACGACAACCCCTGGGGGAACTGTAGGATCAATTTGTCCTGGCTTACCAACTGTAATTGATTCGCGCAACGGCAAAGTATACAACACTGTAAAAATTGGCAATCAATGCTGGTTAAAAGAAAATCTTGATATTGGAACCAGAATAGATGGAAGCAAGGAACAAACTAATAATAGTACAATTGAAAAGTATTGCTATGATAATCTCGAATCTAATTGTAATACATATGGAGGGCTGTACCAATGGAATGAAGCAATGGCGTACAGCAAAACACCAAGCATACAGGGAATTTGCCCTGGTGGTTGGCACATACCAACAAAAGCAGAATTCGATACATTAGCAAGAGTAGTAAATAATGATGGTAACGCTTTAAAAGCATTAGGACAAGGAATTGCCCCAAATGGTGAAGGAACAAACACGAGCAGTTTTTCCGTTTTGTTGGCTGGCTACCGGTACGATGATGGTCACTTCTATAATTTAAGTGACGGCACGTACTTTTGGAGTTCGAATGAGATTGATGTTACATATGCCAGCTACCTGAACCTGATTGATTATGATAGTTATATGCACTTCCTGGCTGATTACAAGGCTTACGGTTTTAGCATTCGGTGCGTTAAGGATTAGCATCAAAATACAGCAAGAGTATTTTGATTATTATAAATAAAGTGGACGACACAAATGAAAAAGTTAATACTGATTTTGTTAATGCCATTTGCACAGTTTTATATTCTATCTGCCCAGACAGTAACGGGCAAATTAGTTAATATAACAGGAGAAGGTTTATCTGGTTTACAACTGCAACTTTATATTTCACCAAATGTTTACTCAACAACTTCTGGTATTGATGGCTCTTTTACTTTCGCGAATATTTCTGATGTAGAAACAGAAAACACTCTTCCATCAGGTTATAATATTTCTAATAATTATCCTAACCCATTTAATCCCTTAACAAGAATAAACATTACACTTCCAAAAGCCAGCAAAGTTAAAATTGATTTGTTCAATATCGTCGGTGAAAGAGTTAGATCTGTAATTGAAAAAGATCTTGGCGCAGGTAATAATTTTGTCGATATAGAATTGAATGGGCTAGCTAATGGATTTTACATTGCAAGAATAACAGTTGATCAGCAATATACTGTTCTAAAAAAATTAATGCTTCTATATGGAAGCCAACATTTAACAAACTCACCTGGTGTTGCAAACTTCCAGCTTAACAAATCATCTGGTGATATAATACTTGATAGTATTGTAGTTAGTTCATTTATAACTGGAAGAAAAACTTTCACAAATCTTCCCATCCTGACCGGCAAGACAATTGATGTCGGAAATTTAGTTGTAGAATTAATCGTGACAGAAAAATTAGAAAACTTCACAGGTCAAGTTAAGTTACCAGATAATTCAACTGTTACTTTGCAAAATCTTAGTTTAGTTACGCCTGTAAATGAAGCTAATGTCAATAGTGACGGATCAGTTGTGGTAGAATCCTATCAAGATAAATATTCTTTTACTTATTTGTTAGATGAAAAAGATAATATGATAGGAGCATCATATTCAAATCTTACTAACAACTTTGAAATAAACGAAACTACTACGGCACTAGCTGTGGCTTTTATGTTTCCAGTCGATTGGGGAATTTTTGGTCTTACGCCAAATCAATTGATGATCGAAATATCTCAGCACTCCAAATTCCCGGCTCTGAAAAATATTGTAAGAGATCTAATGGTTAATGATCCCAAAAATTTAATGAATTATCAGGCACATCCGGATATGTTAAAAACAGCGGCTGAAATTGTTCTAGATATTGTTCACAATCACGGCGGCATACTTCAAAAAAAAAGTGGAATATCAAACATCCTTTCCGGTCCTGTTTATATTGAGGATGTGCCCAATGATGGGAAAATAAAAATCATAAACCCCCGCGCAACACCATATGGAATATGTTCCTACAACACAGATAAAAACCCATTAGATAAAGATTCATATTCAATGTGGTCACCACCACTTTATGTATATGGAAGGGGTATAAACTGGTGGATATTGCCAACTAATGGAGAAACAGAATACTCAATAGGTGACGGTTATTTTATTTTGACGTTATCACGGAGTGACCCCCGGTATTGCCTTGCTAGTGAATTTCTTCCCGTACCTTTAATTGGCGCAATATCATTTGTAATGGACCAGAACTGGGAAGTAGCAAATGGAGATTATTATAAAATATTAAAAGCCAATTCTAAATTAAAAGGTTTATTGGGCGGGTTAATCTATGTGACAGCACGCAGTCTTGGAATTGTATCTGTGGTTGATCCATCTGAAGCAACTGGATTTCTGCAAATAGCTTTAGATTACGGACCCACAGCTGCTGAATTATTCACAGAAGTTACACTGTCAGGCGAAAATCTAATGGAGGGAGGTATTACAGCTCTTCCAGGATTTCTTGTTCCAACTATTAAAAGAAATGCGGAAAGAATATCTGTCTGGGCTTCTAAATATGGTTCAAAAGTAGCGCCCAAAGCATTACAAGCAGGCATTGGAAATTTAACTGTAATATTGGATTTTGTTGGTGCAGGGGAAGATGCTTTCTTACTTGGCTGGTTTTTTTATGATTCTTTTTTTTCGGAAAGTGATCTTACATTTTATATTAAACAAAAAAATGGGAATGCCAAAATTTATACTACGCAACCTGCCCCAACGGTACCCACTGTATCAGGTGTTTTTAATGGAATCGCAGATAGTTCTTATAATTATACTGTTTCACCTTCAGATTCCGACTGTGATAATGTAAAGTATAAAGTTTATTATGGAGATGGAACAGTAGATGAATCAGATTATGTGACAAACTGTCAAAGTTATATGTTTTCTCATTCCTATCAAGCTGGTAATTATGAAATTTCAGTACAAGCAATCGATAGGTTAGGTTTCTCATCCGAACAATCCCAACCGATTAAAGTAACCATTGTATCAACCACATTTTGCCCGGAAATTCCTACTGTTGCCTATGCCGGTAAAATATATAACTCTGTCCAAATTGGAGCTCAATGCTGGTTAAGAGAAAATCTTGATGTAGGAACAAGAATAGACGGAGCTGCCGAACAAACGAACAATAGTACAATTGAAAAATACTGTTATGATAATCTCGAATCTAATTGTGATACTTACGGTGGCTTATATCAATGGAATGAAGCGATGCAATATGTAACAACACAAGGCACAAAAGGTATTTGTCCAACTGGTTGGCACATACCGACTTTAGAGGAATTTCAGACTCTGGCAACAACTGTAAATAATGATGGGAATGCTCTTAAAGCTATTGGGCAAGGAACAGGCGCTGGGGCTGGTACGAATATAAGTGGATTTTCCGCATTGTTTGCGGGTTACCGTTATGAAAGCGGCTTCGCTGGTTTATTAGCTAATTACACTTACAATTGGAGTTCAACCGCGTACGATACCATTATTTATAGATATAGCTTTCACATTTACTATGATGGTAGTAATATAGAGCTATCGGGAAACGGTAAGCAATACGGCTTTAGTGTTCGCTGCCTGAAGGATTAGACAATTTGACTATTTGACTTGTCCTGGCAAGGGGACTCGATTTAAAATAATTTAGAAGGCTATGAGATTAGCAGAAAAATTTCCAGTATATAAAGCAGTAAAATTCGCTTTACTAATTGAATTATTTTTTGTGAATATTTTATATGCCCAAACAATAGAAGTACAAATTTTATGTTCTTCGGGCAAAGCTTTTATATCTAAGTTGAGCGGGGAGAAGACAACTTTACGTGACTCCGTTACAGTGATTGCAAATGGCATTTATAAATTCACATTAGATAAAGGCAATTATCATCCCGGTTTTTACCGGCTTTCTTTCAATAAAAATAAATGGATCGATTTTGTTAACGATGGCGAAGATGTAAGCATAAAAACTTATGCAAATAATGTTTTGGATAGTTTGAAAGTTATAAATTCCGAAAGCAATAAAATATATAACTCCTTCATTTTGCTAAATAAGCAATACAAGATTAAGACAGAATTGTTGCAGCTTATCTTAGCCCGCTATCCAAAAGATGATGGATACTATAAAACCACTGAACAAAAAGTAAAAGAATTACAAAATGAGTACACTGAATTTGTTAAAGTAATTTCACAAAAAAACCCGAATTCCTTCGTTGCCAGATACATTCGCTCTGCGCAATTACCGGTAGTAGATTATTCCCTTCCGATTGACAAACAAATAGTTTATCTAAAATCTCACGCACTTGATAAAGTTGATTTCAGCGATGCCGGATTAATTTATTCTGATGTCTTTTCAAATAAATCTATTGAGTACCTTACTTATTACCGCAATCCGCAACTGCCGAAAGAACTTTTAGAAAAAGAATTTATGATTGCTGTAGATACAATTCTGAATAAGGCAAAAGTTCATCAATTAGTTTATCAGCATATTACAGAATATTTGATAGATGGTTTTAAGAAGTTTGGGTTTGATAAGATCATCGATTACATAATTCAGAACTACGTTATCAAAGATGATCTTTGTCTTGATGAGAAAACAGAGAATTCTATTCAAAGAAGATTAGACCAGAATAAGAAACTGCCAATTGGTGCAATTGCCCCAAACATTGTTTTACCTGATGCTGGAGGTAAGGACATTGATTTATCAAAGCTGAATAGTGAAAAAGTTTTAATTGTATTTTATGCAAGCTGGTGCCCTCATTGTAATGAGTTAATTCCAAAGCTGAACGATTTGTACATCAAACAAAAAACTAAATCATTGGAGGTATTTGCAATTTCAGTTGATACAACAAAATCCGATTGGTTAAATTTTATAAAGAAGAATAATCTAAATTGGATTAACCTCTTTGCAGTAAAAGGATGGGGCAGCAAAGCCGCATCGGATTATTATTTATACGCAACTCCAACAATGTTTTTATTAGATAAGCAAAGAAAGATAATTTTAAAGCCAACTACGTTTGAAGAAATACATTCATACTTCTGATATTAGAAAACTACCGAAGTTCACCAAACAGCAGAGGTTTGTTATGCCAAATTTTAATATGAAATTTTTATAAATATTCTGTAATATATCCTTAGGAAAGTTTCAATTTATTTATATCACGAGAGGAAAAATTATGAGAGCCTTTCTATTTCTGTTTATTTTTTTATGCCTTACTATTTCAGTTCAGGTAAGCCAAATTCAGGTTCCTTATACCAGGTATGTTCTTCCAAATGGATTGAATGTTATCCTGCACGAAGACCACACAACACCAACTGTAAGCGTAAATATGTATTATTGGGTTGGTTCAGCAAATGAAAAACCCGGGCGCACCGGTTTCGCTCATTTGTTCGAACACTTAATGTTTATGGGCTCTGGACACGTGCCAGTTGGTCAGTTTGATAAACTTCTGGAAGCTGCCGGTGGAGATAATAACGGATCGACAAGTAACGACCGGACAAACTATTGGGAAAATGTTCCTACAAATGCTCTTGAACTTTCTTTGTTTCTGGATTCTGACAGAATGGGTTACTTAGTTGATGCTATGACTCCAAAAAAAGTTGATGAGCAGCGAGACGTAGTTAAAAATGAAAGAAGACAAAGCTATGAAAATCGCCCTTATGGGTTAGCTTGGGAAAATATTTATAAAAATTTGTATCCCGCCGGTCATCCTTACAATTGGGCTACTATCGGATCGATGGCAGACTTGAGTGCAGCAAGCTTTGAAGATGTTGTTGAATTTTTTAAAACATATTATGTTCCCAACAATGCAAGCCTTTCCATTGCGGGAGATATAAAACCCCAAGAAACAATTAAGCTGGTTGAAAAATGGTTTGGAGAAATTCCCAAAGGAAAACCAGCACCGCTAATAAATCCACCCGCCGCCAAATTAGCAGAAGAAAAATTTTTAGTATTGGAAGATAAAGTTCAGCTTCCACGCCTTTATATGGTTTGGATTACTCCACAACAGTTTTATCCTGGCGATGCAGAGCTGGATATGCTTGCCAACATTCTAAGCGGAGGCAAAAATTCAAGATTATATCAACGGTTAGTTTACGAATTGCAAATTGCGCAGGATGTAAATGCTTCCCAGGGTTCGGGAAAACTCTCTTCTCAATTTATGATAATTGCCACTGCCCGTGCTGGTCATACGCTGGAAGAACTAAAAAAAGTTATTCAGGAAGAAATAGATAAAATTAAAAAAGATCCTCCGGCAGAAAGAGAATTGCAGCGTGCAGTAAATCAATACGAGGCAAGATTTACTGATGGTTTAGAAAATGTTGGTGGATTTGGCGGTAAGGCAGATTTACTGAACAACTATTTTTACGCAACTGGAAATCCTGATTACTTTAATGAAGACTTAGCAAGATATAAAGCGTTGGGCGTTAATGATATTCAGGCAATTGCAAAAACTTTTTTGCCAGATGATGGCAGAGTTGTGTTAAGTATTGTTCCGCAGGGTAAACTTGATTTAGCCGTAAAAGCAAAAGAGGAGGGAAAGTAAAATGAAAAATGCAATTTTATATTTGGCGGTTTCGTTTATTGTTGTCATTCTGTTTAGTCAATCTTTAATTGCTCAACGGGTTGAAAGAAATGCCCCGCCTCAGTTACCACCACCATCCAAACTTGTGGTACCTCCAATAGAAAAATTTGAACTATCGAATGGAATAAAAGTAGTATTAATGGAAAAGCACAACGTTCCGTTAGTTCAGCTAAATGTAATTGTTAAATCCGGAAGCATATGTGATCCTGAAAATAAAACCGGGTTAGCTAATTTAACAATGGATATGCTTGATGAAGGTGCCGCTGGTAAAACTTCTCTTGAATTAGCAGATGCAATAGATTTTTTAGGAGCAAGAATATCTGCAAGCGCTGGTCAGCATTATTCCGGCATCTATTTGCACACACCGCTTTCAAAGTTTGATGATGCGCTTAAACTGCTTTCGGACATCGTATTAAACCCAGATTTTCCACTAAAAGAGTTGGAAAGAAAAACAAAAGATCGATTGACCACAATTATGCAATGGCACGATCAACCCACGGCTATCGCACCGTTTACTTTTAATCTAAAATTATTTGGCAAAGAGCATCCTTACGGAAGACCAACCATTGGTTACGAGAACACTATAAAAAGTTTTTCTGTTGGTGATTTAAAGAATTTCCACAAGGAATATTTTAAAGCAAACAACGCTTTTATTGTTGCTGTGGGCGATGTTAAGATTGATGAATTAAAAACTAAATTAGAATCTGCTTTTGGCAAATGGCAGAAAGGTGATGTTCCAACTGATAAAATTAAAGAAGCCCTTCAGGTAAATAAAAGAACGATATACATTGTTGATAAACCTGGTTCAGCACAATCTGTTATTTTTATTGGAAGAATTGGTGCACCCAGAATAACAACAGATTATAACGCTATTTCTGTGATGAATACAATTCTTGGCGGTTCATTTTCTTCGCGGTTAAACCAAAACTTAAGAGAAGTGCATGGATATACTTATGGTGCTGGTTCTTATTTTTCATTCCGACCTATACCCGGACCATTTATTGCGCAGTCTTCAGTTCAGACAGATGTAACCGACAAAGCATTAACTGAATTCTTTAATGAATTAAATGGAATTTTGAAGCCAGTTCCCGATGAAGAATTAGCACGTGCAAAAAATTATTTAGCACTTAGTTACCCATCTAATTTTCAGAATGTAGCAGAAATTGCCGGGCAGTTAGAAGAAATGGTAGAGTACAATTTGCCGGATAATTATTTCAGCGATTATATTCCTTCAGTTTTAAGTATTAGCGGTGATGATGTGAATAAAGCTGCTAAAAAATACATTGTTCCTGACCAGGTTTTAGTTGTTGTGGTTGGTGATAAGGCAAAAATTGAAGATGGAATAAAGAAATTGAATCTTGGTGAAATTATAAACCTTTCTATTGAAGATGTCTTAGGAAAGATCCCGAAGATAGAAAACTAGAATAGTAAGAAGTTGTTTTATTGTTTAATAGGGACGCAATACAATGCGTCTCTATTATAAATAATCAACTCTCAAATTAATCAATCACGGGCAGCTTCTCTTGTATTTAACTTTCCACAATATTATCTTTTCATAAGAAAATTAGAAATAATAAAGAAGGTTTTTATGAAAATATTAAAAGGGTTATTTGTTTTATTAATAGTCGCATTGCTTTCTATTCAATGCAGTACAGTACCAATAACCGGCAGGCAACAGCTCGATCTTATTCCTTCTTCTCAAATGCAATCTATGAGCTACCAGCAATATGGAGATTTTCTTAAAACTGCCAAGCTTAGTAATGATCAAAATGGCATTGCACTTGTCCGGAGAGTTGGAACAAAAGTGCAGGCAGCGGTTGAACAGTATTTTGCACAAAATAAAATGTCTAAAGAATTAAATGGTTATAGCTGGGAATTTAATCTTGTAGAAGACCCGCAGGTGAACGCCTGGTGTATGCCCGGTGGCAAAGTTGTTGTTTATACCGGTATTCTTCCTATTACAAAAGATGAAGCCGGGTTAGCAACTGTAATGGGACACGAAATTGCACATGCAATTGCAAAACATGGTGATGAAAGAATGAGTCAGGGATTGCTAACTCAGTTGGGTGGTATGGCATTAGAAAAAGCAATTGAAACAAAACCAGCTGCAACACAGCAACTGTTTATGACTGCATTTGGTCTTGGTGCACAGCTTGGGGTACTTCTTCCTTACAGCAGATTGCATGAGAGCGAAGCTGATCACTTAGGATTAATTTTTATGGCAATGGCAGGATACGATCCAAATCAAGCAGTTCCATTCTGGCAAAGGATGGCTCAGTTGGGTAAAGGACAAAAGCCGCCAGAATTTTTGAGCACTCATCCATCTGATGAAACAAGAATAAGCGATATTCAGAAAGCGCTTCCGGAAGCGATGAAATATTATAAGAAATAGTCTTTTCAGCCTCTCCCTTGGGGGAGGTTTTTAAATCATTTTCCTTTTAATATATTCTCGTTGTTCAGTATTCGGTATTTTGACTTTATAATATTGAATAATAAAATATCGAATACTGAAGTTCTATCGAAGCACTTCCTGTGGGGAAAGACGCGACAAGCTCATAATTTTCTTGCAACAACCACAACTGTTTTCATTGTTTCCAGCACACCAGAGTTTTCATTTAGCGCTTCAAGAAAGATAATATAAATTCCAATCCGTAATGGATTGCCGGAATCGTTCAAACCATCAAAGATTACAGAACCTTGCCACCCGCTTGCCTGGTTGTTCAACAATGTTCTTACAAGTCTTCCCTGGCTGCCTACTTCATTTGTAATCGCGATATTGGATCTTTGAGGAAAAAGATACAACAATTCACCATTACTAACTACTGGTTATTGTCACCTGATTCCGCTTGATATATAAACGACAATTTAAATATCAGCTATTTCTATTGCCACGATGTTTACATCGTGGACAATTTTTGTATAATAAATCCGGCTTTAGCCGCATTTAATTTTGAAGAACATTTACTCCGTACTTTTTCATCATTCCATTATATTCATCACCAAAAGATTTTTTAGAATGATGCAATTCCTGATCTCTTATATAATTTCTTACTTTATCTACCATCGATTCGCTTACTGATACGGCAATATATTCATCTTGCCATTGGAATCTTGAACAACTTTCATTTAAAACATTTTTATTTATCCAATGTGATGATTCTCCTTTGATTAGCATTACTTCTTTACTAATCGGCATTTCAGAATTAAGAGAAATCAATAAATGGATATGATCGCTGATGCAGTTAATTGAATCTATCCATAATCCTTTTTCCCTGGCGTTAATTTTTATATGTTCAATAAGTTTATGTTTTAATTCAGGTGAGATTATCTTTTCTCTATTCTTAGTCGACCAAATTAAGTGAATCCATACTCTAACAAATGGCATTTTTAATTTACTCCTTTCTGTGGCTAAAGCCGGATGTTTATTTTCCTAATCCACGTTCTAAAGAACGTGGCAATAAAAAATATTGCATTTCGTTTTTTTCAGAAAAACTGAACTCCTTAACTGAACTTTAAACTTTGCTACAACTTCCGCGCAACAACCACAACGGTTTTCATTGTTTCCAGCACACCGGAGTTTTCATTTAAAGCTTCAAGAAAGATAATATAAATTCCAATCCGTAATGGATTGCCGGAATCGTTCAAACCATCAAAGATTACAGAACCTTGCGAACCGCTTGCCTGGTTGTTTAATAGTGTTCTTACAAGTCTTCCCTGGCTATCAAAAATTTTTATTCTTACCTGCGCTGTAGTTTGTTTTAAGTTATAGTTGATGATTGTGAAATCTTCAAAACCATCATTATCCGGCGAAAAAGGATTTGGAGAAACAGAAATCTTTTCTTCCAGTTTTTGGTTTTGGGTAAAGATACTATTTTGTTTGCCAGGTGTGGCGCCATCAGTACAAACCGCAGTGCTCCAGTTATTCGCTTCGTTTCCATTTATCAATGGATTTATTCTTTCCAGCGATTTGTTTGTTGTAACCAAAATATTTTGGTTATTCCATTTGGCAAAATAGTAAACTGAATCAATTGTATTTCCATTTGCATCCTTTACTAATATAATATCTTCCGTGTTAGTCAAGCCCAGGCTGGATTGGTTGATAACTGAAAAATTAGTTTTAGTCAGCCAGTTGTAATTATTCAGAATGGATGAATCGGAAGCGAGAATAAAATACTCTCCGCTGGCAATGTTCCGGCTTACATCTGAAACAAGAAAATCATTTGCTTTCCAACCACCCACATTAATTGAATCATTGCTAACGTTTAGGAATTCGATAAACTCAGCATTGTTTGTTGATGGCTCGAACATAATTTCATTTATAACCACACTTTTGCTTTGATAACTCTTAAGATCAATAACGGAATTTGCTTTACCCGGTGTACTGCAATCTTTATTCAAAGAAATCATCCAGTTTGTGCTGTCGTTAGTTGCCTCATTTGTGGATATTCTTTCTAACGAAAATCCCTGTTTGTTTCCCCAACTTGATTTGTAATATAAACTATCTATTACCGCTCCACGAAAATCATAAACAATAATTCCATCATCCGTATTACCAAGCGAACCAAAATTTACTGCTGCAAATTTACCATTGAAACTTTTATGATAATTTTTGAAAGAAGTATCTTTAGCAACAACGAGTATTTCGTTTGGAATTAGTAATAAATCAGTAGAGCTAATTTTGGGTAGATTTAGAGAAAGACTCAAGTCGCCAACCGTCCAATTTTTCAGATTCAACGTTAAGGGTGAAACATTAATCATTTCAAACCATTCAGGCTCGCCAATGGCAGGATCATACATCACTTCGTTAATCAGTAGTAAATTTTTTGCGTAGCCGGTTTGTATTGCAACAATGCCGGTATTATTTAATGAATCTTCATCTGCAGGAAAAATTATAACTGCTTTAACAAAAAGCTTTGATTGAATATTTTTGATGGAAATATTTGATGCAAACCACGAAGTATCACCTGGGTTAAGAGATAGATTACTCAGTTCAGTCAAAAAGTTATAATTTGTTGAAGAATCCGAATTGAAGAAAAACTGTATATGGAAATTTTCTGCTTTGCCGCTTCCATTGTTTGCTGCTTTTACTTTTAGAAATATTTCATCGCCTGCTACAGGAAATACCGGTACCGAAGAAATGCCGGCAAATGATAGATCAAATTTCTTCTCAGCAATGCTGTTTATTCTTCCGGGAGTACTCAATTCCAAATCTTTCGAAGAGCCCCAATTTGAATGAGTATTGGAATTTAACGAACTTGATTTTCTCTCAAGCGAAAATCCATTTAATCCTCCCCAGGATTTGTTGTAAAGAACTGAATCTATCGCTGCATTTCTGCTGTCTCTCAGAACCACTCCATCTTCATCGTTATTTAGAACTGGTAAAGCCATAACTATTAATTTTGATGGTATATATCTGTGATAAAAATTGATTGACGAATCTTTACTAATGATAAGATATTTTTTTGGTGGCAGGTAGATATTCTGTGATGTTATTTTCGATTTTACCGGCGTTGTATAAATATCGGAAATGCTCCAGTCTTTCAGATTCACGGAGTCCTGTGAAGCATTATAAAGTTCTACCCATTCCGGTTCACCGCCTTGCGGTGTAAACATAATTTCGTTAACTATTAAAGAAGATGGTAAGTAACCCGGTGATATTCTTTTGAAACCGAAATTGTTTGAAGTATCCTGATCGGAATCGAATATTATTTTTACAGCAAATCCTTTTTCCATAATCAGGTTCTGTTCAATGAAATTAAATTGTATTGTGGATGAATCGTTACCAGATAAGTTAATTTGAGTAGTAGTTTCTAATAGTTTTCCTAGTGTCGAATCAAGCTTGGTATCTTCAAACAGCAGGAGATGAAACTGCGCCAACAGTTTTCCAATATTTTTCACTTTTGCAGAAATTTTAATTGAATCACCTTTAACCGGAAACGGTGGATCAAAGTAAATTTGGGTTAACTCAAGATCATAATCTTTTTTAGTAACTGAGTTGATCAGTCCGGGAGTAGCTTTCAACTTTGTTATTGAGGTTTTCCAGTTAGAGGAATCGATTGATGCAACCAGATAATTAATTCTTTCAAGCGAATGCCCGTTGCCGCCGCCCCACTTTGATGAATACTCAAGTGAATCGATTGTGCGATCCAACGAATCAAGAAGAATAATTTTATCGAAAGTGTTGTTTAATGTTGGGATGTCAGAAATCAATAATCGGAAATTGTTTTTATATATCTGTAAAATAGAACTGTCCTTCGCGATTACCATGAATTCATTTGGCGCTATTAAAAGGTTGTGCCTTGCAATTCTTGTTATATCAGTTGCGTCTGCCAATTGATAATTCTTAAGATCGACATTTTTGGGGCTTTGATTGTAAATCTCTACCCATTCCGGCTCGGGTGAATTTGGCGCATACATAATTTCATTGATAACAATATCATTCCTTACTTCATTAAGTTTTACTCCCTGAAAATCTATGACAGAGATATTGTTAGTAGTATCTTCATCACTTGCAGCATTTAACGCAGCGATGAAAAAGTTTTCCCCCTCCGAAAAATTTGTTAATTCAAAAGTAAAAGTTAAACTGTCACCGGAAAATATTTCTGCACCTTGAATTGAAGTAATCAATTCATTAGTCTGCATCAGCGAATCTAAATTTTCGTCCCGGTATATTTTTATTAGAAAAGAATTAAAACTGTTCAACCCAATATTTTTCACTTTAATGCTTAGCCGAACAGAATTGCCAAGGATTCCAAACTTTGCTGAAGGTTTAAATTCTGTTATTGCCAGATCAAAATTCTTTTTGGTGATTGAATTAGTTGTTCCCGGAGTAGCTTTTTCCGGATTCTTACTTGTTCCCCAATTCTCTGTAATTGTTGAAGACTGCTCAGTTGAAATTCTTTCTAATGATCTTCCCGCACTTCCACCCCAGGAAGAATGATATTCCAATGAATCGATTGTACGGTTAAGCGAATCGAGAAGAATGATTTTTTCAGAAGAATTGTTTAGCGAGGGAAAACTGCTGATTAAGAACTTCGAATTGATTTCATAATAGCCAACAAAAGAACTGTCTTTTGCGATTACAAAATATTCTTTTGGATTCAATGTGATTGAATTCTTAATTACACGCATTGTGTCGGAAGCATCTGCAATTTTGTAATTTTTCAACTGAATCGATTTTAAACTCCGATTGTAGATTTCTAACCATTCGGGTTCGGGAGAGTTTGGTGCGTACATTATTTCGTTAACCACAATATCATTTCGTTCCTCGTTTAACTTTACTCCCGGAAAATTTGTAAACGAAATATTATTTGTAGTATCGTCATCATTTGCAGCAGACAAATTTGAAATGAAGTAATTCTTTCCTTCAAGAAAGCTGTTCACATCAAAATAGAATGTAAGACTGTCGTTTGGAGAAAGTGGATTGTCTTGAATGATTTTTAATAATTCAGATGACTTAATCAGCGAATCGCCATTTTCATTCTTGTAAATTTTAAGCTGAAATGAATTAAAGCTGTTCATACCAATATTCTTAACAACGATTCTGAGCCGAACTGATTTGCCGAGAATGCCAAAAGATTCAAGCGACTTGAAT
This sequence comes from Ignavibacteriales bacterium, assembly GCA_026390815.1. Taxonomy (NCBI): domain Bacteria; kingdom Pseudomonadati; phylum Ignavibacteriota; class Ignavibacteria; order Ignavibacteriales; species Ignavibacteriales bacterium. Next base: position 66,149 of record JAPLFH010000033.1, read on the forward strand.
TCATTAATCGCCAGGTCATAGTTCTTTATGGTAATTGAATTCATTTTTCCGGGTGTGGCTTTATCCGGGCTTTTGCTAGTTCCCCAATTCTCTTTAACAGTTGAACTTCTTTCTATGGAAATTCTTTCCAATGATCGCCCATATTGCCCGCCCCACGGTGAAGAATATTCAAGGGAATCGATAGTCCGGTTTAGTGAATCGAGTAAAATAATTTTGTCTGTTGAATTATTGAGCGATGGAAAGCTGTTAATAACATACTTGCCGGGGATATCAAAAAAAGCAAAGAGTGAACTATCTTTTGTAATAACAAAATATTTCCCCGGTTGAAGTGGCGTTGAGGTTTTAACAATTTTTATTGTATCGTTGTCATCCGCAAGCTGATAATTCTTTAATTCAATTGTTTTGTTACTTCGGTTATAAATTTCAATCCATTCTGGTTCTGGTGTTGTTGGCGCATACATAAACTCGTTTATAACCAAATCGTTTCTAACTTCGTTTAAAACAACACCCACAAAGCTGGTAAAAGAAATATTGTTTTCTCCTTCTTCATCATTTGTTGAAATCAATTCAACGATGAAATAATTTTTCCCAATTGAATAATTGGTAATTGTATAAGTTAGAATCAGACTATCACCAGCAGAAACGGTTCCGGCAAGTAATTCAGCAATAAACTCATTTGCTTGGATTGTTGAATCTGAGTTCAAATCATTATAAATCTTTATAGAAAAATTCTCTGATGAATTAAATCCATAGTTTTTAATTTTAATTTGTAAAGCAACCGGTTCATTAATTATCCCATAACCATTCTTTGTTTTGAATCCAGTTATACCCAAATCATAATTCTTTTTTGTAAGCGAATTAATTTTCCCCGGGGTTGCCTTAAATTTGCTATTGGACGTTCCCCAGTTTTCTTGTAATATACTTTCACCTTCGCTTGAAATCCTTTCTAAAGATTTGCCCCCTGCATTTCCACCCCATGTTGGTAAATATTCAAGGCTGTCTATGGTTATGCCAGCGGAATCGCGGATGCAAGTAATATCGCCTGTATTATTAAGAGATGGAAGTTTAGTCAGAATAATTTCCGCGGGAATATTAAAATGGTTTCTTAGCAATGAATCTTTACAAAGAACAGCATATCCGTTTGGTGGAATGAAATTATCCTGAAGTGTTACATTCGTGTGGGATGAATTATCATAAAACTTCCACTTCTTTAGATTTATTGATGAGGCTGTCCGGTTAAAAAGTTCAATCCATTCCGGCTGACCAGTAGATGGAGAGTACATAATTTCATTTATAATCAAATCGTTAAATTTATTTGGTGGTGAATGAAGCACAAATCTTCTAAATCTTATATTGTTTGATGTGTCTTCATCAAGTTGAAAAGATACTTTTGCAATTAGCAGATAATTATTTGCCGGTAAAGCTGGAAGAAGTGTATTGAAAGCAGCGGAATCATTTGCCTGTAGATTGCTATGGAATTCCGAATAAATTATATCATCCTCGGTTACAAGAGAATCGAGATTTTTATCGAGAAAGATTTCCATTGTAAAATTATTTGCAGATAAGATTCCAATATTTGTGACGGTAACATTAACTTTGATTTCATCTTGAAGGACAGGAGAAGGCGGGAAAATTGATAATGAGCTTACAGATAAATCATACGATTTTTGACTTATCGAGTTTTTAAATCCTGGAGTTCCATTTTGCGAAATAGAATTCTTCCAATTGTTTACTGAATTATCACTATTTAAAATAATCTTTTCATCAGAATAACCGGTGCCGTTATTTGCTGAGTAAGAATAAACATCAACAGTATCATTAAGTTTATTGAGAAGAAAAATAGTTCTATCTGTTGTATTTGCCATACCAGACGAACCGAAGGAGCCATTGTCTATTTTCAAAATTAAAACTGATAGAGGAATTAGGGAATTGTAAACTCCATTTGCAAAATCATAATCTCCCTCAAGTATAACCGCATAAGAATTTGGTGGTAAAATTAGATTGGTATCCAAACTAATTATACCATCGGATGAAGATGTGTAATACTTGATTTTATAACCAGTCAGGTCTACACTTTCACTTGAACTTAAATTATAGATTTCAATAAACTCGTTATTTCCGGTTGGTGCATTAAACATCACCTCGGTAAAAGTGAGCGTGGAATCATTCCCGCCAAAGCATATTGCGGGAATGAGAAAAAATACCAGGATAATTCTCTTCACTTATTTACCCCTCATTATTATTACTTAAAGCAGAAGGATGAATTATCAAAAATTCTATGGCTAATATAAAAAACTAAATTTAAAGAGAAAACAAAACTGTATAGTTATTATTTTTTTGTTTTGCTGGTTCCGAACAAAAATTTTCTTGGATGTCCGCTGGAATTTATATAGAAAAAGTAAAGTACGTTTTAGAGGATGATGAAATATCTGAGTAGGATACGAATGAATTTATAATTCCTGCTGTTGGAATTGGTGCAGCAATTACTTTTTATCTGATGAAAGAAAATGAGTTGTATTGAATGATAATCAAATTACAAGAATTGCAACCGGCTATTATTCAGCATCATTTTTCTTTTTGATGCGAAAGATTAAAAAAGACAGAAATATAAAACCAAAGAAAAATGAGCCAACTATCAAAAGACTGTTACAGATGATTCCACTTAACGCCAAATTTTTATCTCCTGCCGAAACACAGTATATTTATTTATACAATGCTGATAATATTCAAAAAAAATCTATTTGGTGGCTTTCCACCCGATTGTTAATTTATTGGGGATGAAATATGTTAAAAAAAATATTAAAAGAAAAATTTTATGAAACATTTTGTTGTAGAAATCATTTATAAAGTTTCAATAGATAAAATTGAAAGCACAACCATGGAACACCGAAGTTTTTTAAGAACTGGTTATGATATGAAAAAGATTTTGCTTTCTGGTCCCCAGGTACCACGCATTGGTGGAATGCTGATAGCCCGTGGTGAATCGATGGAAGAGATTGTGGAATTTTTCAAAGATGACCCTTACCAGAAAAAAGGTTTGGCGGATTATCACTTTATTGAATTTCACCCAGCTAATTATCAGGAATTTTTAAAAGATTGGATTGAAATCTGAAAATTTCAAATGGTTGTTTTTTAATATGAAAAATGGAAGCTGAGCTTTGGGATTCCCAATTTTTAATACTTCATCAACAAATTAACTAAAACGCTTGGCTAATACCGGCATTTTACTCTTCAACCTTATTTTCAGATTCTTTATATTACCATGCAAATTTAAATAAGTTATAAAACGGAATTATTTATGAACGAACCAACAATTAATGTAGGTGTTTTAACAAGAGAAAGAATTGACTTTGATCTATATGGTGATTTTATGCTTGAAGGATCAGAGAAAATATACAGCGGAAAATTTTCAGCTTATGTAGAAGGAAATTTTATCCGGGTTGAAGGCGAGGATGTTAAATTAAGTTTTAAAAAGGAACTTACTTTTCAACCTACAATTTTCAAATCGGAATCATTTCTTCTACGCGATGTTATTATCGGTGTGAAGTTTCATTGGGAGCAGAAAGAAAACCAGCGGTTCCTTGGAAATTTGAAATTACTTCGCGTGGGAAATAAAATAACTGTTATTAATATCATCCCCATTGAAGCTTATTTAACAAGTGTGGTTTCTTCTGAAATGAGTGCGCGAAGTTCGATCAATTTACTTAAGGCACATTCCATAATTTCCAGAAGCTGGCTGCTTGCCCAATTAGAAAGAAGCAAAGCAAAAGAAAAATATAAAACAGTATTTATGGATGAAAACGAACTTGTTAAATGGTATGACAGAGAAGATCATATTCATTTTGATGTTTGTGCAGATGATCATTGCCAGCGTTACCAGGGAATAACAAAAATTTATACTGATGTTGTTAAACAGGCAATTGAAGAAACGCGGGGAATAGTTTTATTTAGTAATGATAAAGTTTGCGATTCCCGTTATTATAAAAGCTGCGGCGGAATTACAGAAGCATTTGAAAACGTTTGGGAACCGGTTAAATATTCTTACCTTGCTTCAATTGTTGATTATAAGTTTGAAGTTGAAAATTATAATATCGATTTTTCTGACGAAACGAATGCACGTAAGTGGATAATTTCCAATCCATCTGCATTCTGCAACACGAAAGATGAGAAAATTCTTGCACAGGTATTGCCAAACTTCGACCAAAAAACCACTGACTTTTACCGCTGGAAAGTTGAATACACACAGCAAGAGTTATCAGATTTGATTAAAGAGAAAAGTGGAATTGATTTTGGTTTTATTGTCGATCTTATTCCTGTTGAAAGAGGTTATTCTGCCAGATTAATTAAATTGAAAATAGTTGGGACGAAAAAAACTTTAACTATTGGCAAGGAGTTGGAAATTAGAAGAACTTTATCAAAGTCGCATCTTTACAGCGCTGCCTTTGTAGTTGATAAAGAAAATCTTGTTGAAGATATTCCGCAGAAATTTATTCTGAATGGAGCTGGCTGGGGACACGGAGTTGGGCTATGCCAGATTGGTGCGGCGGTTATGGGACAAATGGGTTATAAGTTTGATGAAATTCTTTTACACTATTTTCCAGGTGCACATATAAAGAAGCTCTATAACTAATGAAGATTCTTTATTCGTGTTTATCTAAAAGCTGGGGCGGAATGGAAATGTTTACGCTCCAGGCTGTTGCCCAATTGCTTAAAAGAAATATTGAAACAGAACTGCTCTGCTTTCCCAATTCCAGAATACATTCCGAAGCCATTACGCTTGGAGTTATTGTTCATACTGTAAAAGCATCCGGGTATTTTCATCCCCTGGAAATAATTAAACTGAAAAAGATTTTGAAAAAGGGTGCATTTGATTTAATTCATACCCAAGCATCCAAGGATTTGTGGGTGCTTGTTCCAGCATTAAAACTTGCGGCAACTCAAATTCCCCTAGTAATGACAAAGCAGGTTGGATCGTTCATTGTTAAGAAAGATAAACTTCATCAATGGATTTATAACAGAGTAAATTTAGCGTTGGCTATCAGTCAGATCATCAAAAAAAATTTGCTTGATACTTGCCCGCTGTCTGACGAAAAAATCCAGCTTTTACATAACGGAGTTGATACAAAGCGATTTGATCCCGCAATGATTGATAAAGAAAAAGTTAGAAATGAAATCTCAATCGATAAAGAGGAATTGGTAATAGGAATGCTTGCCCGCTTTAGCTGGGGAAAGGGACACGAAGAATTTTTATTTGCCGCCAAAGAACTTATTCCAAAATACCCCAACTTAAAATTTATGATTGTTGGTGAACCAAGCCGTGGTGAAGTTGAATATGAACAAAAGATAAAAGCGCTTGCCAGAGAATTTGGAGTTGAAGACAAAGTTGTATTTACGGGGTTCAGAAAAGATACGCCAGAAATTTTAGCATCGATGGACATTTTTGCTTTTCCTTCACACTCAGAAGCTTTTGGTATTGCTTTGGCGGAAGCAATGGCTATGGGTAAATCCTCTGTCTGTTCAAATTCAGATGGAGTTTTAGATATTGCTGTTGATGGTGTTACTTCATATCTTTTTCAAAAACAAAACGGAAAAGATTTAGCAGACAAATTGGAATTGTTAATAAAATCACCCGGTACAAGAACTGAATTTGGTGAAGCGGCAAGAAGAAGAGCTGTTGAGATGTTTGATATAGAAGCGTTGACTGATAAAGCAGTTAATATTTATAAACGATTGCATAATTACAAAATTTCATGATTACAAAATTAATTTTACCGGATTTGAATCTTGCAATCTTGTTATTATAGAATTTTGTAATTAAAAAATTATTTTAAGATAAATATTAGACAATAAATGACTTTTTTAAATCCAGCAGTATTATTTGGTTTGATTGCGACGGCAATTCCGGTGCTTATTCACTTGTTGAATTTACGGAAGCTGAAGAGAATTGATTTTAGCACTCTTACTTTTCTTAAAGAACTTCAGAAAAATAAGATTAGGAAAATAAAACTGAAACAATGGCTTCTACTTCTTCTGCGGTTTCTGATAATTCTTTTTCTTGTTGGTGCATTTGCGCGTCCGGCAATAAAGGGTGTTGCAATTGGCGGAACAACTTCATCTGCAAAAACTACCGCAGTGTTTATTCTCGATAATACTTTCAGTATGTCTGTTGTGAATGAAAAAGGATCCTACTTTAACCGCGCAAAACAAGTTGTAAAAACGTTGCTCAACCAGCTTCAGGAAGGTGATGAAGTTGCATTGATTTCGGCTGCTGATATTTCAAAGGAAGAAATTCAACCAACAACCAACTTAAACGATTTCCGAAAACTGATCGATGAAACTGAAATATCTTCAGTAAGCGGAACGCTCCATAATTCAATTCTGAAAGCAGCAAAGCTTTTTGAGCAATCAAAAAATTTTAACAAAGAGATTTATATTTTATCAGATTATCAGAAAACAAGATTAACAAATTCCGGCGATGCAATTTCCAATTTGAGCCAGCTTCTTGATGATAAAGTTAAAATGTATCTGTTCGATTTTTCCGGAAAAGAAATATTTAATCTTGGTATAGATAACTTTGAAGCTAATAATCAAATCTTTGAAAAAGATAAACCGATTAGCTTTACGGCAACCGTGACTAATTATTCAAAGCAGCCAGCTAATAATGTTGTTGCTTCATTGTATGTGAACGGTGAAAGAAGTGCACAACAAAGCATTAATCTTGCAGAGGGTGAAAGCGAAAAAATTATATTCGAGACAGTACTTAAATCTACCGGTTATATTGATGTTATGACTGCGATTGAAGATGATGATGTTCTTCAGGACAATAAGCGATATTTGAACTTGTCTATTCCGGAAAAAATTTCAGTAATCATTTTTACAGAAACAGAAACAGATTCCAAATTTCTTGAATTGGCGTTAACTGCAGGTGAAGAAAATAAACATCTTATCCTTACACGAAAGAATTTTAATCAATTACCATCAGCTAATCTGAATAATTATGATGTGGTTTTGTTTGTCGGGACAAATTTTTTACAGAATTCAGACCGCGCAATTAAATATCTTTCAAACGGAGGGAGTGTTTTCTTAATGCCCGGCACCAAAACAAGCTTAAATGATTTTAAAGAAGCATGCTCTAAACTTCAATTACCAGTTCCAGTTTCCGAAGTTGGTAAAGAAGGATTGCTTCAGTCAGTTGCAGCATTTGATAAAGTTGAATTCGAACATCCGGTATTTGCAAACATCTTTGAAAAGAAAGCAAAGAAGCAGGTTGAATCGCCGGAGATTTATCATTACTTCAAAATATTTTCGCAGGGTAAAGGGAAAAGTATAATCCTGCTTTCTGATAACTCTTCATTTTTTAGTGAATATAAATATGGTAAAGGAAAAATTTTTGTAATGAGTTCTGCGCCAGCGTTAAGCTGGACAAACCTGCCGCTAAAAGGAATCTTTGTCCCAATGATTTATAAATCGGTTTTTTATCTTTCTTCCAAAGACAACCAAATTACAAGTTATCTTACCGGCGATAATGTAAACATCAGTTTGCAAAACAATACTTTCCCTCAGATAAAGATTGTAAAGCCGGATAAGAATGAAGAATTTGTAAATCTGAATAATCAATCGAACCAAAATTATTTATCCTATAACAAAACTGAAACGGCAGGAAATTACAAGATTTATTCCGGTGAAAAGCTGACAGATAAATTTGCAGTAAATATAAATCCGCTTGAATCTAATACAACAAAACTGACAAGTGGTGAGATTGACGATTACCTGAAGAAAATAAATTTCAATGGAAAAGTATTAAAATTGGACCCGGATGAAAATTATTCCGTCAGAATACAGCAAGCAAGATTCGGTTCGGAATTGTGGAGATTGTTTTTAATAGTAGCGTTTGTTTTAGCTTTGCTTGAAATGCTGATTGCCCGAAGTGCAAAGAAGGATTTAGTTTAATATTTTAAAATTATTGTATTAAAACAATTAATTAAAATGTGGGAAAATATTTAATATGAAATCTAAAATATTGTTAATATCTATCCATTTAGTATTTGTTATTTATTTGATTGGTTGTTACACCATTGTCGAGAAGAAATATACTGGACCGCCTGAATATAAATTCGACGGGAAAATTATTGGTGTTTGGCGACAAACAGTCCACGGATTTGAAAAGGAGACGGATAGTTTATTTAAAGAATGGTCGCAAAAAATTATGTTGCGTACTTACACTAATGGGACATATACAATTACCTCAGAAAACAATAGTTTTGCACAAATAGGAGGAAAATATAGAATATTAAAAGATACAATTTTTATCTGGAGTAATAAGTGCATTGAAAAGGTTGGGAAATATCTATATTCGGGTAGTAACTGCATTTTAAGTTTAAAAATTATTTGGGATGAATGTGATAGTGAAAGATTATTTAAAGGAATTCCATTATTTGAAGGCGAATGGCATAATGCAAGATGCGCTGAATTATAAAACTTTTTCAAAATGGAATAATTGAATGTTAGAAACACAACAAAATATAATTGAAAAAGCAATTCTGGTTTCGCTTAACACGCACACACATTCTCGCGAAGTTGTTGAGGAACATCTTGCTGAATTAGAACTGCTTTCGCACACTGCCGGTGCAGAAACTTTTATGAAGATCATTCAGGATAAAGACAGAATTGATTCTGCATATTACATTGGCAAAGGAAAGGCGGAGGAAATCGCTCAGCTTGTGGAGATGAATGATATTGCACTCGTAATTTTCGATGACGATTTAAGCCCTATCCAGGTTAGAAATCTTGAAAAACTTATAAACAAAAAAATTGTTGATAGAAGCGACCTCATTCTTGATATCTTTGCTTCACATGCAAAAACGAAAGAAGCTAAAACGCAGGTGGAGTTAGCGCAGCTTCAATATTTGTTAACGCGTTTAACACGTGCATGGACTCACCTTTCCAAACAGTATGGTGGAATAGGAACTAAAGGTCCTGGTGAAACGCAAATAGAAACCGACCGAAGGATGATCCGTGAAAGAATTAGTCATCTAAAACAAAAACTTGAAAAGATAGAAGCACAACGTGTTACAAAAGTAGCTCATCGTAAAGGATTTCTTAAAGCCTCGCTGGTTGGATATACCAATGCCGGCAAATCTACTTTGCTTAATCTTCTTACAGATTCCGATGTTCTTGTTGAAGATAAACTTTTTGCAACTCTGGATTCAACCACACGTGCGCTTCCGCTTGATAATAAGCAAACATTACTTCTTAGCGATACGGTTGGATTTATACGTAAACTACCGCATCATCTTGTAGCTTCATTCAAAAGTACACTTAACGAAGTTCGGGAAGCAGATATTATTCTTCATGTGATTGATGTCTCTCATCCGTTCTTCGAAGATCATATTGCGGTTGTTGATCAAACGCTGAAAGAACTTGGTTCCGATAAAAAAACTCAATTGAAAATATTCAATAAGGTTGATGCGCTTGAAGATAAAAGTAAAATGGATTACGTGCTTAAAAAATATTCCAATGGTATTTTCATTTCTGCAGCAAGAGGAATAAACATTGGTAAGTTGAAAGAGAAATTACAAAAGGTAACTGAAGAAACATTCAAAGAAGAAACGGTTGTACTGGGACTTGATGATTCAAAGATCGTTGCAAAGATTCATTCGATGGCTGATGTTATCTCCACTATTTATGATGAGGAAAAAGTTTTAGTTAAATTTCGGTCGAACACTACAATCTCTAACAAAATAAAAAGAATAATTGATGAAAAGGCAGACGCTCTCGATTGACGGCAATTCACTTACATTAGCAAAGATAGAATTCTTCCTAAATGAAAATCCAACGGTTATTATAACTACCGCCGCAAAGAAACGAATAAACAAATCCCGAGCATTGGTTGAAAAATGGATACAGGAAAATAAAGTTATATACGGAGTAACCACTGGCTTTGGCGAGTTTGCTAATGTTAATATCTCCCCAAAGGATTTAGAAAAACTTCAGGAAAATTTAATTTTAAGTCACGCAGTAGGAACAGGCGATTATCTTCCGGCAAAGATTGTTAAGGTAATGATGCTGCTCCGCGCAAATGCATTAGCAAAAGGTTATTCCGGCATTCGTCTTTCCACAGTTCAACTTTTAATTGATATGATGAATAGCAATATTATTCCGGTTATTCCATCGCAGGGTTCTGTTGGTTCAAGCGGAGATCTGGTTCAGCTTTCTCACCTGGTTTTATCAATGATTGGTAAAGGAAGATGCTGGATAGTTAAGAGTTTAGAACGTAGAGTGAAGAGTGAAGAAAAAATTTATAAGGCTAAAGTTGCTTTAAGAAAATTTGGTTTGGAGCCGGTAAAACTTGGTGCAAAAGAAGGATTAGCTTTAATCAATGGAACGCAGATGATGACAGCGTTTGCTTCTTACATTTGTATCCAGGCAAAAAAACTTAACAAACTGGCAGATGTCAGTTCGGCTTTATCCATCGAAGCGCTGAGAGGAACCGACAAAGCTTTCGATTTGAAATTGCACAAACTTCGTCCGTATAATGGACAAATTACCACAGCACAAAATATTTTAGCTTTGATTAAGAATTCCGAAATTAGAAAATCGCATGTAGAAAATGATCCGCGTGTTCAGGATGCATATTCGCTCCGTTGCATTCCGCAAATTCATGGTGCATCGCGGGATGCGATTGATTATGTTTGCTCGCGTGTTGAAATAGAAATTAATTCAGCTAATGATAATCCATTAATCTTTCCTGGGACAGAAGAACACATTGAAGGTGGAAATTTCCACGGGCAGCCGATGGCACTTGCAATGGATTTTATGTGCATCGCTCTTTCTGAATTAGCTAATGTTTCTGAACGACGGACGGAAAGACTAGTGAACGGTGCACTAAGCGGCTTACCCCGATTCCTTGCAAAGAAAGGAGGACTTAATTCCGGGTTGATGATTGCACAATACACAGCAGCAAGTCTGGTTTCTGAAAACAAAGTCCTTGCTCATCCTGCAAGTGTGGATTCAATTCCAACCTCAGCAAATCAGGAAGATCATAATTCAATGGGATCAATTGCGGCACAGAAATGCTATCGCATAATGAAAAATTTACAATCAGTGTTAGCGATAGAGTTACTAACTGCTGCGCAAGGTGTTGAGTTTCATAAACCATTGAAATGCGGAGAGGGAACAGAAGCGGCTTATAAAGAAATTAGAAAAGTAGTTGCACCGCTGGAAGAAGACAGAGTTTTATATGATGATGTGCAGAAAGTGCTGGAATTGGTTAAGAATGGTTCCTTACTGAAAGCAGTTGAAAAGAATGTTTTTGTAAAGTAAGCTTTATAATTACCAGCTTTTCATTTTTGGGATATTTGTTCCAGGAATTACTTCGGGTAATTGTGAATCTCTCAAAACCCCTTCTCTTACTCTTTTAACAAAAGCTACTTTTAAAAAGCAGAGACTACAGAAACTGTGGCCTTGCGTCCTTGGTCGAAACCAGAGGGGTGTCAAATACACATACAAAACTGCATTATAAGAAAATCAAAATCAATGGCATTCTTGGTTTTTTGTTGACAATAGTTTTTTGATGTTATAAGTTAACGATTGAAAATAATAGTTCAGAAAATAGTGCCGTTTTTAAGAAGCACAAATCTTTTATTATATAATTGTTAGTCTCTTTATATGAGAAATTTATTTTTAGAAACCACTTCAATATTATCCTTCCATCCAAATGCTGATTCATTGAACTATGATTTGAATGAGATTTCATTAAACCACAAAAACCGATTATTATCACTAATACAAGAGTTAGAAACCTCAAAAAAAGTATATCTTTGCACTCGAGGTGATTCTAAGAAAACATTAGAGAATCATAATAACTTTATCATTCATGATTTATCGAAAATATTTATCGTTGGGCAGAAATCGCGTTCTGCTATTGATAGGCCAGCAAACAATCACTCTCCCTATAAAAATGATTCGTCTGATATAATCCAAGAAATTATACAACTTGTTGAACAAGTAAATAAAATATTAAATCTTAAAACTAAAGATTATAATATCAAAGGTGTAATTCCCAATTCTTTTATAGAAGATCTTCCAAATTTGGGTAATGATCTTTTAGCAAAATGGAAAATATTTTTTATTTCGTTTCTACATAATTACGGTTCTTGCGAAACCTTTAAAAATTACTCACCATTCATTTCCTTAACATATGGCCGCAACAAATATAAAGTTGCAAGTAAATTTGCCTTAAGTAAATGTAGCTTTGATAGAGGAATTGTATTTGTATATTCATTGACAAAAAACTGTCACTACTATATAAAGGCAAAAACACTCACAAATAAATTAAAGAAATATGGAGTTCAATGGTACAAGGATTCCCATAGTGAGATAATGCTGCTAGGAGGAATGTATCCACATTTTTTAATCGGGATTTTTGAAGTATTCAAGGAAGGAAATGCTAAATTTATTATTAATCCTTGGTTATATCGCAAAATAATTAATGAGAGAGAGTTTGATTTTTCGAATGGATTAGAGATTAATCAACAAAATTTTCATTCATTTGCTGAAAAATTGGGCTACTCTAATTTCTTTTTTCATTTTGTAAATGATAATACAGAATATTTTTCTGAATTAAATCAGTATAACCAACGATCCCTATATCATTTTTAAAAAATTCTAAAGAGTATTATCAGTGGGTATAAGTAATTCAATCATAAAATAGGATCGGTTATTATGGATATAAGAAGACAATATAAACATCTTAACTATGGGATTAATTTATTACAGATATCAATTGATAAATACGCTAATTCCTTAAAAGAATTTTTAATTGAACAACTAAAAAAAAATGATTTGCCTATCATTCAAGGGACTGTAAAAGAGCTAAAATTGTTAAATGATTTTAAATCTAAGCTACAGCATCATTTAGAAATTATAAATAAGTTTTATTGTGAAAGATTATTATTAAAAGAAAAAGATAATGCAACGGGTAATAATTCTACCAAGAAAATCCAGAGTAATTTTGTAAATGAAATTCTGTCAAACTTAGAGGAATTTGATAATGTAACAACAGTAGAATTAAAGGATTTAGTTCTAAATGAGTCACGTGAAAGATTATCAATAGAAGATTTACAACCTAATTCAAAATTAACAAATTATTTAAATTGGGAAATTCACTTTTATAAATGTTTGTCAAAACTGGCTGATTTAAAATATGTTGATTATAATGCCCAAGGATTTTGTTGGAATATTACAGATACGGGAATTAAGTATGTTGGGAATGGTTATAATAATCTTTCTAATGAAGAAAATAATGTTATCACAGAAGAAGAGATTTTAAGGTTTAAACCTATCACATATTCAGATTCACTGATGTTTGATTTCTTATCTTCATATAGGGATTATATTGTAGAATTTATTGAGTCCTCGGATGAAAATTTTTGTGAGGAAATTAATCATTTTAATGTTTATTTGGCCAATAAGATATTCTCCATAAGTGATGAAAGAGAAATAGAAGATTTTGATGAAATAAAATTATTTCACTATTACAAAATTCAATCAGTTGCTCGAATTGAAGAATCGATAGTAATAGTAAATAAAAAATTTGATGTATATAGGTTTATTGAAACAGTAAATCAAGAAAACGAGTATGAATATTATATAATTGTTTGAATACTATTTTTTCGAAATGTAACTTCAATTTACTAGACAAATAATCTTTCTGGAGTCAAAACATGTCAATCATCCTCACTGGTTCAAATCTTACAGTTGAAAAGCTTGTTCAAATTGCACGCTACAATGAAAAAGTAGAACTGCATCCTGAAGCATTGGAGAGAATTAAAATTTGCCGTGCAATGCTGGAAGAAAAAATCCAGGCGCACGAAATAATGTATGGTACAAACACGGGCATCGGAGAATTTTCTGAAGTGGTTTTGAATGATGAACAGGTAAGCCAGTTTCAGAAATATTTAATTTACAATCACGCCGCAGGAATTGGTGATCCTGCACCAATCGAATATGTTCGTGGAGCAATGGCTGGAAGAATAAATGTTCATGCCCACGGGAATTCCGGATGTCGTCCTGAGATTACTTTAACTCTCATTGAAATGCTTAACAAAGGAGTAACACCTGTTGTTTGCCAGAAAGGTTCTGTAGGAGCATGCGGTGATCTTGCTCCAATGTCTCAAATCGCCTTGCTGTTGATGGGCGAGGGAGAAGCATATTATAATGGAGAAAGACTTCCCGGAAAAGTTGCTATGGAGCTTGCCGGAATTACAATCCCCGGTTTGCAGGCACGCGATGGATTAGCAACAATAAATGGTTCCAATCTTTTAACCGCAATGAGTGCAATACATGTTTATGATATCAATCGTTGGCTTAAGCAGGCGGAGATTGCATGTGCGATGACGCTGGAAGCGCTTCAGGCAAATATGAAACCTTATGATGTACGGCTCCATCAATTGCGAGGTTTTGCCGGTGCAATACGAAGTGCGAACGCAATTTTAAGCTGCGTTAAAGGAAGTGATTTGTTAACCGGAAAGTTGAAACAGAAAGTTCAGGATGCTTACTCAATGCGGTCGACTCCGCAGGTAATTGGTGCGGCACACGATACTTTAGCCTTTGCCAAAAAGCAAGTAGAAATTGAATTGAATGGTGTTGGAGATAATCCGATCTTCATTCCGGAAGATAGAGTAACTTTAACTGGAGCAAACTTTCAGGGTACACCAGTTTCTCTTCCGATGGATATGGTTGGCGCGGCTGTTACGATGGTTTCTGTTTTATCGGAACGAAGGCTGAACAGATTACTCAATCCTGCATTAAGTGTTGGCTTACCCGATTTTCTAACTAAAGGAGCGGGAATGTTTTCAGGATTGATGCTTAGCCAGTACACTGCCGATAGTTTGATAGTTGAACAGAGAATTCTATCAACTCCGGCATGCATTCAATCAATTTCTGCGGCAGCGGATCAGGAAGATTTTGTTTCTATGGGAATGAACACTGCGATTAAGAATGGACAAATTCTGGATAATGCATATGGAGTTTTAGGAATTGAATTCATCGCAGCGGCGCAGGCATTGGATTTCCGAAGCTTCAAAAATGGTGAAGGAGTTATCGCGGCAAAACAAGTTGTTAGAAAATATGTTGCTCATCTTGATGAAGACAGACCACTTTATCCAGACCATACAAGGATGAAAGAAGTGGTTAAATCCTGTGAAGTTTTGGAAGAAGTAGAAAAAGTTGTAGGGAGACTTGAGTAGGTAATAGATAATTATTTCTTGAATGGAAATTTGATCATATTAGTTATGTGAGAATCGGCAAATTCAACAAACTTGGTAGAAAGATTAATTGCACGATTATATTCCTCTTCTGATACAGATTCATATTCACCGGGATAACGAGTTTCAACAGAATATTCGGTCAATTCTTTTATTGCCAATAACTCTTCGGGAAATTTGAAATTTATGTTTTCAATAAGCTCTACTAAATGTTGAATGTTGTGGGTTCTTGGAAACTTTATATCAAACAAAATGCATAAAGCCTTTAATGCTTTTTCAACAGCCTGCTCAGCTTCGAAACATAAGTCTTCATAAAAGATCAAATCCTTATTCGAATTCAATCTTGCTATTGTAACATTACTTTTTGCTCGATTCAACCACTGTAATGCTCTTTCATACTTGTTCATATACAACAATGCCATTCATATTAGCTTCAAAATAAATTAAATAAGGATCATTTTTCAATTGTTCATATCTATCATAATCTACAACCAAAACATCAATTGAAGCGCCAACTTTTATAAAGCTGCTATATATTTTACGTGCGAGCTCGCGCTGTTTTAATACGCCTCTTTTTATTACCAGCAAATCATAATCACTTTCATCAGTAAACCTGCCAGTGGCTCTTGAACCAAATAAGATTATTTTATTTGGTTCGGCTACCTTTATAATAATGTTCAAAGCTTTCTTTAAAGATTCACTCATATCATTCTCATTTACAGATAGAAATTAACAAATTTTTGTATGAACTTCTATTAATAAAAATTGTTCGATATAGTTGAATTTGTAAATATAGAGACCATCATTTTTATTTTTTTGAACCATCAACATATTCCAAAATATCTCCCGGCTGACAATCCAGCACTTTACAAATTGATTCAAGTGTAGAAAAGCGGATTGCTTTTGCTTTACCGGTTTTTAGTATTGATAAATTTGCCATTGAGATTCCAACTTTTTCAGATAATTCTGTTAAAGAAATCTTTCTCTTTGCCATCATCACATCTAAATTAATTATAATTGCCATCCTTGCCTCTATACAGTTAAATCAATTTCTTCTTTTATGGATGAGCCAGACTGAAGAATTGCTGAGATCAACAAAAGTATAATCCCAATAAATATAAGTTCGTAATGAATATCCTTCCACGAGAGGAAAAAAGAGAAAGGAATATCAGGATATCTTGAGCCAGAGGAATAATTAATCCACCAGGAAGTAAAAAGTCGAACAAATTCCGCAAGCAATGTATATATAGCAATAAACTTAATTCTAACAGCATTTCCTTTTGTAAAAACAGAGTTTGTAAAAATTGTTAAAAATATTTTACGGGTGTTAAATATTATTATGAGCGAAAAAAGAACTATAAGAGTTATATAAGCTGATAGGCTAATATAAAAGAAAGGGAAATAACGTATCAAAGCATAATCAACACCTCTGCGTTCATACACTTTTTCTTGTGTATAATGTTCTTTTCTAAATTCCATTATCATCCATAGTGCTGTTGGGGGATTACCAATGATTGAATCCCAGTTTACTGATTTTGGTGCTGTTAGAGTAATATTATATAATGATTCCTTTGCTTTCCTGTAAAGAGGGGTAGAAGATTTTTTCAGGGTTTCTTTGAAAAATTCTTTTCCCATATAATAGCTTTCGATATTATATAACCTTCGTACTTCAACATATTTTGTATTGAACTGATAAGTATGGTCGTTCATCCAGATTGATATAGTCGGAAATTTAATATTCCAATTACTGATAACTGCAATATTAAAAACGAAAACAGTAATTACTAAAAATATTCCTACCGCCAGTCCCACATACCAAATTGTGTTGATTGTGTGTTTAAGAAAATTAGTTTGAAGATTCTTCTTGAAATTCATACATAGTCCTGTTTATTATTTAATGTTTTTCCATTTTACTGGAATGTCAACAGAAAGAATTTTTTAATCAGGATAATTTCTTGAACAAATAAACTGATTTGCTTTATTTGTACTATTGGGAAAATATATTATATTTTGCCGATTGTCAAGAAATATTTATCGATAAACAATAAATATTTATTTAAATTAGAATCACTTGGTCTTGAACACATTATCGAATGATAATTAGTAATTGATGATTCTTTGCTTTTAATAACTGAAGAAGTATTATATTTTTCGTCAGAGTTATTACCAATAGGTTTAGAAATGAAATTTGAAGAAGCAGTAAAATATTATTCTTTCATTCTTACAGAAGGATCTGTAGTTGAGCGAATCCGTAGAAGTTTAAACTTTAAACTGGATGAGCATATTGCTAATTCAGCATTGATCTATAATCCTGGCAGTAAAACTTATCTTGAAATTATTTACCGGCAATATTTAAACATTGGACAGAAACATAATCTTCCAATGATAATTCTTACTCCAACCTGGCGGGCTAATAAAGAAAGATTAATTAAAACGGGATTTGCAGGAAGAAATGTAAATCGCGATAATTTTCTTTTCCTTGATGAGATTAGAAAAAGTTATGGAGAATATGCAGAGAAGGTTTTTATCGGTGGATTGATTGGTTGTAAAGGAGATGCTTATAATCCTGACGAAGCTTTAAGTAGAGAAGATGCTGAAGAGTTTCATAGTTATCAATTAAGAACTCTGGCAAATGCAGGAGTAGATTTTCTAATTGCATCTACTTTACCAGCCGTTTCAGAAGCTGAAGGAATTGCTGAGGCGATGAGTAAGACGGGACTACCATACATTTTAAGTTTTATCATAAGAGTGAATAGTAATTTGCTGGATGGTACCCCATTGATTAAAGTAATAAATAAAATTGATTCCTCTTTCATTCCCGACCCAACTTGTTATATGGTAAATTGTATTCATCCAACAATATTTCAAACAGCAATAGAGAACAATCCGCAATTGATAAAAAGAGTTTGGGGCATACAAGCAAACACATCGTGTAAATCTCCGGAAGAACTTGATGGCGCTGGAGAGCTTGATGCTGAGGAGCCGGAAATCTTTGCAAACGAGTTGTACAATCTTCACAGTAAATTTGGAATTAAAATTCTGGGTGGCTGTTGTGGAACTGATGAAAGACACATCGAACAGCTTGCTATCAAGTCCTTGCAATTAAGTTTAGATGAAGAAAAATATTAATCTAATTCCTTATACCAAGAATTTTTTTAAAAGTTAATATTCAATAGTTTATGAATTTTACCCACAATAATATTAACTTTGTATAAAAAAATACAATCATACCGGAAAGGAAACTATAATGAAGGCATTTCTACTACTAATTTTTTTAATCCCTCTTTTTAATTTAAATGCACAATATCAATTAGATACTCTCTCAAGTTATTATGTTGGTCCGGGAGTAATTTATACTAAAATCCAGGAACCAACTAAACCTTGGTTAATTTATATAATGGAAGTTGATCTAAAGAATCCATATATAAAAATGGAAACTGCAAAAGCAAAGGATCTTAAATTAGGGGTAGAAATTCCGAGTTCAATGGCTAAACGTCAGGATTCCAGTGGACATCGCGTTGTGGGAATTGTAAACGCAGATTTTTTTCTTAGTAATGGTGAACCAGATAATATGCAGGTAGTTAGAGGTGAATTGATTAGAGACTGGCGCGGCGGGCAATACGGTGTTGTTGGATTTGATACTTCTAATAATTATATGTTAGCCCTGCCCTATTTTCATTCAAAAGTTATTAAAGATACAAGTGAAATAACTATAAACGATGTAAATGAAGTCAGGGGTTCAAACCAGCTCATAATGTATAATAGTTATTATGGTTCATCTACCGGTACACAATCATCAGGTACAGAAGCGGTTCTTTCCCCAATTGGTGAGTGGTATGTTAATGATACAATATATTGTATTGTAAAAAGCATTGCTCAAACATCTGGCAATACACCAATAAATAAAAAACAATTGGTACTTTCTGCAAACGGTACCAGTGCAGATCTTTTAAAAAACAGCGTAAAAGCCGGCGATACAATAGGTGTTTATATCGAAGTAAGTTCCGGACCAAAAAAAATAAGGGAATTGGTTGGTGGAAGACCAATATTTTTTAAAGACAGCGAACTAATTCAGAGCATTACAAACATAAGTGTAGTAATGAACAGGGAACCACGCACAATGATTGGTTTTTCTAAAGATAGCTCCAAGTGTTTTATTTTTGTTGTGGATGGAAGACAAACCACCAGTGTTGGTGTGGATATTTTTGAAATGGGAAACCTGATGGATCAATTGAATATTTACAATGCAATGAATTTTGATGGCGGCGGTTCTGCTGACATGGTTATCAGAGGAAATGTTGTAAATTCCCCTTCAGGCGGAGCTGAAAGGCCAGTTTCGAACGGACTTATGGTAATATCAACCGCACCAAATGATGCTTTAAACTCGCTTGTTATATTACCTAAAACGACTAAAATATTCCGTGGTAAAGGATACAAATTCTCTGTCATCGGAAATGATCAGTTTTATAATCAGGTTGCTTTAAATTCATCCAATATTCAATTTTCTTGTGATAGTAAAATTGGCTCAATTACGTCTGATGGTTTATTTACTTCTGCAAAACATGCTGATACAGGATACGTTTATGTTCGCTATAATAATCTTGTAGATTCAGCTTCTGTTATCATAAAAGAAATTGAACATTTCTCAATTAGTCCTAAAACAGCAACCGCAGATGCAACAACAAAACTTCCATTTAAAGTCAGTGCGTTCGATTCTGAAAATATTTTACAAACCGTTTCTCTTACGGAATTCAATTGGATTTCCAGAAATCCTTCTGTTGGAATAGTTGATAGTGCAGGAAATTTTTGGGGAAAATCTGAGGGTTCAACTTATGTAGTATCAACATATAACAATTACAGTGATTCAGCACTTATTAAAGTTGCCATTGGTACTGGAGCTTTTGTTCTTGATTCCATAGAATCGTTAGCAGGATGGAGTTACTTGCAAGAAAATCTTGATTCTCTATCTATAACATTAGCGACCGATGAAAAATCCTTAGGTAATGCATCATTTAAGATTGGTTACAAATTTACTTACAATGCTCAAAATCAAAATATGGTTTATCTTTATAAAAATATTCCGATTTATGGTGTGCCCGATTCGATCTTTCTTGATGTAAAATCCGATGGACAAAAACATAGGTTGTATTATCAGTTCTCAGATAATAATTCAGAACTTTACCAAGGTTCGGGGAAAAAATATCTTGATAACAGTCAGTTGTTCGATAAAATTCCAGCGCCGTTTACGGGGATGAAGGCATTACAAAGTGGTTCATCTTTTAACTTTCCGGTTATTCTAAAAAGAATTGAATTGCAATTATCCGGAAGCAAAGTCGCCGGTCAATCATCTTCAGGCACAATTTATATTGATAATCTCTGGATTAAATATCCCGATGCAATTAGTTCAATTGATGAAGAACTCGCTTTACCAAATGATTTTAGCCTGGATCAAAACTACCCAAATCCATTCAATCCAAATACTAAGATTGGATTTAGTCTTCCCAAAGATGGTATTGCCACATTAAAAATTTATGATATACTTGGAAGAGAGCTTGCAGAGCTTATAAATAAAGAACTTCCCGCAGGTCATCATATTTTTACATTTAACGCACATGGAGTACCAAGCGGCATATATTTTTATAAGTTACAATCATCTGGTTATGCGCAGGTTAAAAAAATGTTGCTTCTTAAATGATAACATTTGTTACAGACTGTATTTAATTTATTTAAAATATTATGCTCTCCTCATAGAATGCTGGATTTTAATTTCTGCAAGAATAAAGAATTGATGATACTAAATTAAAACCAGACTTATGTTTTAAAACTATGTGAATGGGATTCGGCTTTATGGTATGCCATCAGTTGAAGTAAAAAATATATTTTTCATCTACCACGCGCTCAATCCAATTTGTTATTTGACAAACTGCAAACATCTAAAAACCCGCATAAAAAGATGGCGCGTGATTAAAATCAGAGATTCAAGTTGACTTTGATGAAAATATTATGAATATTCACCGTGTAAAATATCTACCGAATTCTCTTCTCCGAAAATAGTAAAAATTATGAGGGTGTTATGAAAACAAGATTAATACTTTTTGCTGTCTTCTTAATGTTGATTTCAAATTCAAATTCTTTCTCGCAAAACTATGCAGTTGCATTAAAGGTGAGTAGTATAGGCGTTACCGCCGAAGGTATTAGATCCTTTGGTGAGAACATAAACGCCCGTGTGGGCGTTTCAATATTCCCATTAAAAATTAATGGCGGTGGTGGAACTACTGAAGATTATAAGTATACTGCCAATGTAAATCTTTTTGTTATTTCTGCATTAGCCGATTGGTTTCCATTCAATAATTTTCTAAGAGTAACTGGTGGAATAATGATTAATCTAAATAAGATTAAAGCAACAGCTACACCTACTAAAACATACGTGGTTGGTGCAGATTATTATACTCCGGAAAAACTAGGAAATTTGGAAGTGAATATTAAGATGAACAAGGTTGCCCCATATCTGGGAATAGGAATTGGAAATCCTACTGCCCTGGCTTCCGGCTTTGGATTTTCGTTTGAGATCGGGGCATTTTACCAGGGATCTCCAACTGTAGACCTTGCAGCCTCTGGTTTGCTGGAACCATCGGCGGCACCCGATCAAGAAAAATTAGTTGAGGATAACTTAAGCTGGTTTAAGTTATATCCCGTTGTTTCACTTGGTATCACTTATAAATTTTAGGGGGTTAAAATGAATACGAAGACAAAAATAATTTATTCGACATTTTTTTTATTTTCATTTTTATGTGCAATTATTTTATTTAGCTGCGATTTGAAAGATCCAACTGAAGGGTTGCAGGTAAGAGTGAAGAATATTGCACGAACTACAACTGTACGTGTTGAATTCATCGATTCTAAAACTGGAAAAGTTATTGGTTCTGATGTTCCTTATACCATCAACATTTTGTTTGAAGGTTCGAATAAGACTGATATAATAACCACTGTAAACGAACCAATAACAACTTTATCTACAAACGATGGTTTTGTTAATTTTGCAATTAGGGATAATATTTCTCCCAGCCAAAACAATCCCATCGAGGTTCTCTTAGTTTGTAAGAGTGATAAATACCTTTCAACCAGCCAACGGTTATTGATAGCGAGCCCCGGTACACACGGATTTACAATTACTATGGTCAACCTAACACAAAACCAACAGGCAGATGGAATAGACACCAAGGAAGAAAAAAAGGGTACTTCCAGCTCAACAACCGGGACAAATCAAGATATTGTTGTTACCTCCTCGGATGTTACTTCTGAATCAAAAGCAACCATTAAAATTCCCGCCGGCACTATATTAAAAGATTCTAAAGGAAATGATCTTAATGGTGATGTTACAACTCGCATAACGTATTTTAATCCTCAATCGGAACAAGCCTTAACATCCTTCCCTGGCGGGTTTGATGTTAATACTGACGGTCAGGGCAGAGGCAGCTTTTCCACCGCCGGATTTGTGGCTATAGACATTTCAGTAAATGGAAATTCGGTTGAATCATTTAGCGGACAGAATGTTAATATTCAAATTGATGTACCTGCCGGTACATATAATCCGACTACAAAAACATCAGTTAAACCAGGAGATGTAATTCCACTTTATAGTTATGACGAAAGTAATGGACAGTGGAAGTATGATGGAGATTATATTGTAAAAGCGCAACCGAACCGCAGCAGTAAGATTGGAATTACAATTGAAAATTTAAAACACCTTTCATATTGGAATTTAGACTGGTTTAGCCAGGGTTATTGCCCAACTGGAAAAACCATCCGAATAGATGGTTGTTTTACTTCTGTTTTTGCTGTCGTTTATTATGTAAGTGCGCAGGGAATGGAAAATTGGGCAAAAAGTGGTTGGATTACTGCAAGCGATCCATATATGACTTTTACATATTCTAATCCGACGATAAAAGGAAGAATTAAAATCTTTGAAACGAGTAATTATCAAAATGTTACTCCTTTAGGTGTTCTAAATTTGGATTCCTTCTGCGGATCAGAAACTGTTTCATTTCCAATAGTAACTTCTTCCGGGGATTCTCAAGTTGATGTTTATGTAAGAGGTATTTGCCCCAACGGTAATGTGTTGGATGAAGGTACACTGGATGTTGAAATATTTAAAAACGGAAGCTGGCAGCTTGCAGGTAGGGTTGTTGACGGTTATATCAAGCTATGCTTAGTAATTAATCAGGAATATACTTTCCGTGTCTACTATGATGGACAATATTATGAGCAGAAGCATACTGCTCACGGTTCAAGCGAACATGTTGATATAACTTTAGGGAATGATATAGATCTTTGTAGATAAAAACTCTTCTCATTATCCTGGCAGGCATTTATACCTGTCAGGATAATCCAAATTTATATTCTGCTTATTAATATCCAGCAGCCTGTTTGAATCCGCCCAAAGATTTGGTTATGTTAAATGAGAAATATCATTTAAGTAAATGCTGCAAATTTTTAAATTATTGACATTATAATTTTTCCAGGAGAAAAGTTTATGAAAAAATTCCGTGAAGGTGCAATTGGTGCTTTGATGGATGAGTATGAAAGAGCCGCAGTGGATTTGAAAGAACTCGTTGGAAAAAAGTCAGGAGAAGATTTTAAAAAAATTCTGGATCCAAATACAACCGATGAAGACTGCAGATCTATTCAAACAATAATTGCGCACGTAGTTCGTTCCGGTTATGGGTATGCTAACAGCATAAGAAAAAGCTTTGGATCAGAAATTATAAAACCCGATTATAAAATAGATTCAGCTGCAGATGCTATTGACGAATTAAATAAAATGCTTTTATTCAGCGCAGAAACGCTTGAGGGAAAATGGAAGATGGCTGATGATGAAATTATCGGTACAATTGTTACAACTAACTGGGGAAGCCGACTGGATATTGAAGCAATGCTGGAACACGCAATTGTTCACATTCTGCGGCATAGGCGGCAGATCGAAAAACTTACATAATAATCTGCGGAAAACAATTGCTTAAACTTCACTGCTTGCTCCACGTTCCTTTTGAAGGACCCGCATATATTAACGATTGGGTGAAAGAGAAGAATCATGGAATTTCTTTTACCAAATTTTATATGAATCAAAACCCGCCTAAAATTGATGACTTTGATTGGTTAATAATTATGGGCGGACCGATGAACATTTACGAGGAAGAAAAATATCCCTGGTTAATTAAAGAAAAAGAATTTATAAAGGAAGCGATTAAAAAAGGTAAGGTGGTAATTGGTATCTGTCTTGGTTCACAATTAATAGCTGATGCTTTAGGTTCCAGAGTTTACAAGAATGAAAATAAAGAAATTGGTTGGTTCCCCGTTCAGTTAACTAAATCAGCCAAACATCATCCTCTCTTCAAGTTCTTACCAAATGAAATTAATGTTTTTCATTGGCATGGCGAAACATTTAATCTACCCAAAGATGCAATCCATCTGGCTGAAAGCAAAGCGTGTAAAAACCAAATGTTCATTTATAAACAAAGAGTAATCGGAATTCAATTCCATCTTGAAATGACAAAAAAATCAATTGAAGAAATAATTGAAAACTGTCAGGATGAGCTTCAGCAAAACATTTACGTTCAAACCGCCGAAGAGATTAAAAATCAAATGGATTATTCCAATCAATGCAATAATTTAATGAAAGAGTTACTGGATAAACTGGAAAATAGTTTAAGCTTTGAAAGCTAATTTAATGTATCAATCAAGAAATTATATCGGTGGTTTATCGTTTTAAAATTGCTGCGACTCGAAATCTTCGTACGCTCATACCGGGACTCATTCATCTTTTCTTTCCACCAATACAAGAAATTCTTCCCGGGTTGCATCATCATTCCATCTTTGCAAGGGTGCGGGTTGAAGTATTCCTTTTAAGTCCGGTTGAAGATGTAGAAAAGTGAAAGTCTTGTCTTCTCGTAATTCCGCACTTGAGGTTTCAATAATTGGAATCCAAGTTCCTGTATTAATAAAACATTTGCCATTCTCCGTAAACTGATCAGGATTATGAGTGTGACCGAAAGTTATAATCCTGTAGTCTGGATTTTCCGAAAATTTTTTCTTTGCAAACTCAGATAACGAACTTGGTTCATCAAGTTGTAAATAAGCAACGATGCGGGCAAATGCGAACGATAACAATAATGGAATTGCACGGGTAAGTAAATTTATTCGCTGCCCGCTCAAATAGCTCCACAGATTTTTAGGTGCTTGGTTTGAAGATAGTAAACCGATAATAGCAGGCTCCAAAACATTCCAGAATCGTATAATTACAAAAATTACCGGAATCAAAACAGCAAGCGCCAGCCACAAAACTCTTCCAAACATATACCTGTAATATCTTTTAGGAATGATTAAAAACAAAAATGGAATATGCTGAAATAGAACACGCAAACCGAGAAAGAACCGCTCTCTGAACAGCAATGGAAGAATATTTACTGTTGGGCGGATGTTATCCAAAAAGGGAAAAGCAAGTTCAATTCTATTAAGCAAATACCGGCGGTTCTTTGTAATCGTATCCACGAAAATTGAAAAGAGGAATCATCAGAGCCCTCCACTAACTAGAGTTGATAAAAATTTCCCTAATCCATTTTCAAAATACGATTTGCCCTCAGATAGGTTGTTAAAACAGTTCTACCTTCTAAGAACATATAGAAATACAGCTAACTTTTCAAGAGGATTTTATATTGATTGAAGTTTATATTTTCTTGTGAATAATAAATGTTGTTTTTATTTTGTGTTCAACTTACGGAGAACTTAAAATGAAATATTCTAAATTGGTTTTAATTGCAATTATTCTTTTCTGTTCGGCTTCGTTTCCGCAAAGCAGTCCAAAAAAATTACTAATAAGATGTGATGACATTGGGATGTGTCATTCCGTTAACATGGCATTAGTTGAAATGATAAAAACAGAAACCCCGTTTTCTGCATCGGTTATGGTTTGTTGCCCATGGTACCAGGAAGCGGTTGAGATTTTAAAAAATCATCCTGAGGTTTCAGTTGGAATTCATCTAACCTTAAATGCTGAATGGAAAAACTATCGTTGGGGACCAGTTCTTGGTAAGGAGGCTGTTCCAAGTTTAGTTGATAGCTGCGGATATTTCTTTCCTTCCAGGGCAAAACTGTATGCTAATAATCCTAATGTTGAAGATGTAGAAAAAGAATTGCGGGCACAAGTTGAACGAGCAATGTACACTGGACTAAAGATAGATTATGTTGATTACCATATGGGAACAGCCGTTGATAAACCAGAATACAGAAAAATTGTGGAAAAGCTTGCGGCTGAATTTCATTTGGGAATATCCAGATATTTTGGTGAAATTGATACACACAATATGTATGATGCACCAATCGAATTTAAGGCAGATACTCTTAGTAAGATTTTAAGCAACTTAAAAGATAATCAAACAGGTCTGCTTGTTTGTCATATTGGAGTAGATACCCCAGAGCTACAAGCAATGATTGACTTGAACCAATTTGGCTTACCGGAAATGAGCAAGCACCGAAACGCAGAACTAAAATCGCTTACTTCAAAAGCAATTACGCAGCAATTAAAAAAAGATAAAATCAATTTGTTAACGTACCGGAGCCTCATTAACCAAATTGGATTTGAAAATATGAAGGCGCCAAAATTGGAAGACGATTAATTTCAATGTTAAGGAATAAATTCAAAAGTACTTTAACGAAAAAGTCTTGCTTTTTTATTTTAATTAATGTATAATTCAATCGGAATTGTTAACGTTAACATTTGGAAAATCAAATTAAAAAGTTCTGCTAATTTTGAGATCGTTTTTGTTCCTTGATTCTTTATACTTTTAAGAAAATTCATTAAGAAATCTAACTTGAAGGATAATTCATTTAACAAAACAAATTAGGAGGAGAATTAAGATGAGTTCAATTTACAAAAGGACCTTTCCGTTCCTGGTGTTTTTTCTATTACTTGGTTCGCAAAAAATTGTTTCGCAAGCCCTCGAAGAAGTTGGTGGACCTTACACCAAAGATGCAAATACACTTTTACTCTTGCACTTTGATGATAATTTGAATAATGAATCTGACTTTTCGGCGAATGGTGTTCTTCATAAAAAGGGAGCCGCCGGTACAAACCAAACTGGCTTTTTTGATAATTCGGACATGTCCTTTTTAGGAAAATGCTTATACCTGGATAATGATTCCAAATCTGATTCTTCTTATGTAACAGTTGCTGATTCTACTACACTTGCTCTTAAAGGCGATTGGACTATTGAAGGATGGATGAACGTCTTTACTTTTGGTGACGTTGCCGGGGATTATCGGTGGGTTCCAAGGTTATGTATTAAAACCGGCGACGTAGCTTTCTGGCAGCCGAACTGGTGGGTAGAATTGTGGGGTGATAACAGATGGTTCCAAACCGGTTTCCACACTGCAGATCAGGCAAATTGGCCTGCGGTTACTTCTGCTCCCAATGTAATGGAACCAGGTAAATGGGTTCATCTTACTTTCATTCGTGATAATACAAGAAAAATTCTTATTCAAATGATTCACAATACTAACAGAGAGTTAATTTGGTTTGGTTCTGCTTCATACTATCCAACTTTTAATGGAGCAACTATTCCTAATGATACTCCTATAACCACTCATCAGGCTGTGCATATTGGCTGGGCTGGTGCAGAAGGAATACCAAATTCCAGTGTGGATTCCTGGTTACATGGTTTTGTTGATGAGATAAGAATAAGTAATGTTATAAGAAATTTTCCCGTTCCACCAATAATGACTTATCTTTCTCCTTTACCAAATGTTGATGCTTCTGTAGTATCTTATTCTGTTAAAGCTACAATGTTCCCATTTATTCAAGCAGGATCTATTACTGAAGCCAAACTTAAATATTCTATTGATAAAGGTGTAACCTGGAACGAAGCTTTAATGACTAAAGCCGTTGGTGATACTTTTGTTGGTGCAATTCCCAAACAAGTTCCGGGTTCAATTATTCAATATTATTGTACTGCTAAAGATAATAATGGATTAGTAGCACAACTTCCATCATCAGGAAATGCTCCTTTTTCATTCGGTATTTATCAGCCCAACTCTAAAATGCTAGACCTGGAATTTGAACAGGGAATATTTCCAATTCTTGATGAAGGTGTTTATAATCAGCAGGTAGTTGTACATGGAAATGTTGGTTTTTCAACAGATGCTAAAGTTGGTACGTATTCGCTTGATTTCCCGCTAGGACAGGATACTTCATATCTTTCTGTGGATTCACCATTCCTATCTACTAAAGATTTTGCAATTGATTACTGGTTCAAAGCTGCGGGTGATACAATTCTGCCATATATCAGAATGATTATCAGATCTGCTTCCGGAAATCACGTTGACCAGAATTATTATATTAGAACAGAAGAACTTCATGGTATTTCCGCTAGATACATGGTTGATCCTACTGTAACTACAAGAACAAAAAACAACGTTGATTTAGTTATGCCAGGAGGTACTTTAACTCCAAATAAATGGTTCCATGTACTTTATGAAAGAGATGATACTGCTGCGGTATTTGAATTAAGAAATGAAAATGATCAAACAATTTCCCGTTTATCAGATCTCAAAACAGCAAAGAATCCACCAAGACCTGGATCTTCACCTTTAAGAATTGGTTGGGCAGGAAATTCCTGGGACACACCACCAACTAACAGAAACTTTATGGGTAAGATGGATGGTATTAAGTTGTATAATTATGCTGCATTAAATTTACCTCACAATCCGTATACTGCAGTTGAAAATGATAATCCTGAAAATTTACCGGTTAAATACCAGTTATTCCAAAACTATCCTAATCCATTTAATCCGGAAACTGTAATTAAATTTGCTATTCCAAAATCAGATTTAGTTAGCCTGGAAGTTTACGATATACTTGGAAAGAAAGTACGTACTTTGGTAAGTGAATTTAAGAGTGCAGGAAAATATGAAATTAGATGGAATGGAAAGAATACTAATGGTGCAAACGTAACCAGCGGTATTTATTTCTATCGGTTAAAAACAGCAGACTATTCTCAAATAATGAAAATGTTATTGCTAAGATAATTCCTCTATATGAAGAACCGGAAGTAATGCTTCCGGTCCTTCCTTTATATCTATATTTGCAGAATTTCATATATCTATAATTCCGATTTTTAAGGTAATGAAATGTATTCTAAGTATAAGCAAAAATTTTTAATCGTTATTTCCTTTCTTGTCGTACTTCAATTTTGTAGCTGTCAAACAGGAGTGGAAAATTCACCTTCACCTGGAATTGTGCGAGTTATGCTTCGGGCAAATCCTAACGATACTTATATCATTAATAGAAGCGATACTTTCCACATCTTTAATCCATATTATAAAGAGACTTACTTTAGACTTAATATTTTTCAGGGCGCAGTTTTTTCCGGGGATAAATTTGCCATTCTTTATAAAAACATAAAAAGTTATAGACAGGAAGATTCAGTATATAATTTTGCAGAAACAAATTATACAAAGGAGCAAATGGACACTTTAGTTCAGCATTTATTAACCGGCAAAAGTAGGTTGGCGGATCTGAGTGCTGATTATAAAGCACATACAATATTTGAATCTTATGTACCACCTGGGCATTATAACAGTCTACGGTTCGGTGTAAATGCATCCAAAGATGTTCGTGAAAGCAGGATGATTTGTTATAACATATATGGGGTTTCGATTCGTATTCCATTAGAAGTTGCCGATAGCGAGGAACTTTTAAAATATCTGGATGTTGATTTTGATGTTACTGCGGATAAGGTTACACAAATTAATGTTGAAATTGATTTATTTAAAACTGTTTACAGGTATCGGGATTCTTACAGGTTGGACAGAAAACTAAGAATACTTAATGTTGAATATTTTTAGAATCGTGTACTATTGATATTCAGGAACTGCTTATGAAAAAACTTTTTACCGCTTTTTCTTTTATAATATTTATTTTCATTATTGGCTTTGTATTGAATTCGTGTGAAAGACCGACTGAACCAGCAAGACCAAATCTTCCACCAAATACTACAATGGCAAATATACCTAAAGAAGGTGATACACTTTTTGCCCTGGTTGATTTATTCTGGGATGGTGAAGATTATGACGGTTTTGTCAATCAATATCAATACAGGTATCTTACAATTGGTGTTACAAGGAACGATACAACCGCCCCCGAATGGCAAACTACAAAAGAAACCAGCTTAACAGTTGCTTTTAAGTCTGATGATATTCTTAATTACCAAATTTTTCAAGTGCGCGCTGTAGATAATTGGGGAGCAGTTGATCCTACTCCAACCGAAAAAAGATTTTATACTGCCAGGGCTGTTCCGCCAACTACTTCAATTCTTTACCCGCGCAATAATCAAAATTATTTTGTAGTTACCCAACCAACTGATTGGTGGGAAGGTATTAGATTAGATTTTGTCGGGCACGATCAGGATGGTAAAATTGTAGAGTACGCCTGGAGTGTTGATGATGGCAGCTTAACCTGGACTCCGGATACAACAGTAATAATAACGCCGGATAAATTTAAAGTACCGTTATCTGGTGAACATACTATCAAAGTAATTACAAAGGATAATACAAATCTTGTTGATGAAGTTGGTGCCGTAGTTAAGATCAATCTTGTTAATCCAAGTTTTGATAAGAAAGTTCTGGTAATAGATGCAACTACAGAAAACAATTTTCCTGCAAGCATAAAAAAACCTACAGATGCACAGGTGGATGATTTTTACAGCCAGGTTTTTCCTGGAAGTGACCAATGGGATTTAATTGAAAAAAAGGAGATGCCTCCGCCGGAATTATTGGGGCAGTATAAAGTTGTGGTCTGGCACTCTGATGATATGCCGTTTACAAAACCGCACGTGATAAAAAATTATACTGAGGAGCTGGAAGATTATTTGAATGTTGGGGGCAAATTAATAATTGGCGGCTGGCGCATTCTTAAATCATTTGCATGGGATGCAAATTTCCCTGTTGTATTTGAGCAGGGTACATTTGTAAATGAATATCTACATATAGTTTCAGTTGATGAAACACCATTAATCCCCGGTGATATGAACAATTGCAAAGGTGTTGGAAATTTATATAGCACCATTAAAGTTGATTCAGTAAAATTAGCTGGCTTTCCTTACAATGGAAAACTTTCTAATGTAAACATTATTGAGCTGCCTGCCGGTTTTACTGATGGAATTTATACATACCAAAATGCAAACAATAGTACACTTTATCGGTACCGCGGTAAAATTGTTGGATTAAGATACTATGGAACTGTATTCGACGCTGTTATATTCGGCTTCCCGTTATATGTTATTCAATTGGAAGATGCAAAACAAATGGCTAAAGAAGTATTAACTCAAATGGGTGTTAACTGAGAGGCATTAGCTTATGTTGAATAAATCTTATTTAAAGTTTTTAATTATCCTGCTTACTGTTTTAAGTACAGCTTCATTGATTGGACAGGTAAGAGGAAAGCTAACTGGTAAAGTAACTGATAAAGATACAAATGAACCACTTGTTGGAGTAAATGTTGTAATAGAAGGAACGTCTTTAGGTGCTGCTACAGACATTAACGGAAATTATTTTATCATCGGCATAGCTCCAGGCGAGTATGATGTTAAAGCTTCCTTTATTGGTTACTATACAATTACAACTAAAGATGTTCTGATCCGACCAGAATTATCAAGCAAAGTAAATATTCAATTGCCGGCAACTTCTATTGAAGCACCAACAGTAGAAGTTAAAGCTCAAAGAACTCTAGTTCAAAAAGATATTACTTCAACCAGACGAACTGTAACAAGAGAAACAATTAAAGATGTCCCCGGTTTAGAAACAACCGCAGATGTTTTTAAACTTCAGGGTGGAACCGTATTGGGTCAAATTCCACAAACGCTTACTTTGGCAAATGGGCAGCAGCTTCAGGTAAGAGATGAAAGTGTAAAAGATGTTCACGTTCGTGGTGGACGCGGTGGTGAAATTTTATTTATGGTTGATGGTGTGCCTGTCAACCATCCGATTTATGGCGGAAGGGAAGTGCTGGATATGAATGTTGTTGCCGTTGAGCAGATTGAATTGTTAACCGGTGCATTCAGTGCAGAATACGGGCAGGCGCAATCAGGAGTAGTTAATATAACTACACGAAGCGGTGGCGATAAATTTAAAGGCGGACTTGAGTATAAGACCGATGAACTTAAAATTTTTGGGACAAATTATAATACACAATATGGAACAGTTTATTTAAGTGGTCCCGAACCATTCACACAGTTGTTACTGCCGCAGCTTGGTTTAAATATTCCAGGCAAATTGCACTTCTTCATTTCTGCCAATGCTAATTTAACTAATACGCCATATAACAATCACCGTACAAGAGGTGATATAAAAATCTTTGGTTTGAAAGTTAAAGAACGGCAGGATAATGCTTCAAACATGAATGCTAAATTAAGTTACGATGTAACAAGAGATTTTAGAATGGCATTCAGCTTTAATGGTTCCTGGAAAGATTGGAGTAATTTTGAATGGGATTGGAAAAATTATCCCGACCACATTACATACAATACAAGAGACAATGTAAACACGAATGTTTTAATCAATCATATTCTATCTCCAAAATCTTATTATACGATGAACTTTGGTTACCTTGGTGTCAAGTACAGAAATTCATTAAACGGAAAATCTCCGGATCAGTTCTGGATCAAAACTCCAGATTCAATTTATACCACAGCAAAACCAGCCTTAGCAGATCCATTAACATACTTTTATGATTCAACCGGTTATTCAACTATCTGGCGGGATGATGATACAAAAACATTTACATTCAAAGGTGATTTTACATCGCAGATTCATGCTGAACATTTAATCAAAGCTGGTTTGGAAGTTCAGTACAATGATATTAGCTATGTTGATATTCAGGATGGTGGTTTGAAATTATCCAACTATGGCGAATATGTTTATAATAATAGACCATATTCTCCACCACCACCAGGTCCATATAAAGAATTCGGTCAGTACCGCTGGGTGTTTAAAGTTTTCCCACTAATTGGCGGGGCATATATTCAGGAAAAATTTGAAAAGGAATTCCTCATCCTAAATTTAGGATTAAGAGCCGACTGGTTTTTGCTTGGGAATACTGTTAACCAACAGGATTGGAAAAAGCAATGGAAAGATGCTACTGGCTTTGAACCGGATTGGAAAAAATATAAGATCAAATTTAGTCCGCGTTTTGGAATTTCCTTTCCTATACTTGAGCAAACGGTAATCTTTTTTTCCTATGGTCACTTTTTTCAGCTTCCCGAATTACAATATTTTTACAGAGATCCATATTCAGGTGGTATTACCGGAAACCCCAAACTTGATTATGAGCAGACCATCTTATATGAGTTTGGTTTTACTCACCAACTTTTTGAAGACTGGGCGATTGACATAAAAAGTTATGCAAAGGATATTTCCAACCAGGTTGGAAGTACAGCATTAAAAGCTTATAAAGGTGTGCCGGTTTCTTTATTCGATAACGTGGGGTTTGCAAGGGCACGCGGATTAGAGTTTGAAATTACAAAAGGATTTTCTTACTTCACTGCCGGTAAATTAACTTATACTGTTCAATGGGCTGATGGTTATTCTTCGTCTGCATTTGATGACTATATCCGCTCGCTTAATGATTTTCCAAGTCCAATTAGAGAACGAAGATTAGGCTGGGATGTAAGACATCAGATCATTCTTCAGGCTTCATTATCATCGCCAGAAAATCAACCAATTAATATATTTGGATTTCAATTACCAGATGATTGGAATATAACAATCCTTGCAAGTTTTTCTTCAGGTCAACCGTACACACCAGGTACCAATGATCCGGTTGAAGCACAGAAAAAAGAAAACACTTCCACTGGACCAGTTACTGCAACAACGGATATTAAGTTTAACAAAGGATTCAATATATTCGGAACAAAATTATCTTTAGTCATGGATATTTTTAATGTATTCGATCAGAATAATACGGTGGTTGGAAGAGGCTTTAACACATGGTCCGGAACCCCATATAAATATGGTGATACAGATTCGCCTACAAGCCAATATTTTGATTGGTATAAGATGGTGTACTTAAGGGATCCGATGCAATTTACAACCGGCATTTATGTTAAGTTAGGATTTAGGTGGGACTTTTAGTTTGTCCAATATTCATTCAAATAAAATTTAGAAGGATAGAATTTTCTGGAAGGTTCAATGATCAAAAATAAAATTCTGATAATTTTTCTGTTAACAGTCGCCGGAAATTTATTTGCTCAAACCGCAAGTTTCGATTGGAAACTGCACGATGTTGGTAACGTAAGACAAGTTGTTACAAACCGCGGTGGATTCAATGCTAAAGGTGACAATACATTTAGCTTCAGGGGTTTAATAAATTGCGAGCATCCACCCAACAGTGGTGTTGAGCATATGACTAACTCCGGTATTACAATAGGTGGAATATATGGCGGTGTTAGATCAGTTTCTGTTTCCGATGGGGAATCCGGAAACACACACGAATTTTATCCTACCGATGAACCCTGGGATACTGTTTGGGTTGTTGGCAGAAGAGATACTGTTGATATTCCTTATTGGAAAAAATATGTCGGCATTTCAGATCAGGATTTTGTTTGCCGGTATAACGATTATGGACCTATCAGTCAGAAAATTACAGATCATAGACCATTGTATATAGATGTAATTCAAACTTCCCATGCTTGGGCAACTAAACCACTCGATGAATCGATAGTAGTTGATTGGTATATTATACCAACCCAGTACAATTTGGAAGATGTTTATGTCGGAGTCTATTTAAATGGTAATGTTGGTTACGTTTTTAATGGTACAGACTATGCCCTGGATGACCAATCATTCTGGAGTTCCAAAGACACAATACAATTTGCAGAAGATGTACCTGGAGGTGTTGATGGAAATAATAGCATGCTGGGAGAAAAATTTTTCTGTCCGCGGAATAAAAGTAATAGTTTAACGCTTACTTATATCTGGTGGAATGGAGGTAAAGCTTCCCCGCCTGCGTTGGATAATGATAAATATATTCAAATGGGTTCCGGCGAACAGATGGAAGACCAGGCAAGCACCGGAGATGGTACTAAATCCCAGCTTTCATTTGGACCATATGAAAGTGTAAAAGTTGGCGATACACTTCATGTAACTATGGCAATAATTTTAGGTTGGACAGAAAATGAGATTAGCGGTAAAGCACAATTCCTGGAAAAGATAAGACCACGGTACAGAGTTCCTTCGCCACCACCAAGTCCAAAAGTAAGAGTAGTGGCAAGCGATCAAAAAATAACTTTGAATTGGGAAGCGCAACCCGGGGATGTTAATCCTGAAGAGTTTCTTGATCCCGATAGATCTGACGGAATTAAGAAATCTTTTGAAGGGTATAAGGTTTACAAAAGTACTGAGAGTAAAAATGGTCCCTGGACTTTGCTTGGTCAGTACGATCTCACAAACAATTATGGACAGAATACTGGTTTGGTTAGAGAATTTACTGACGAAGGATTATTAAATAATATTGAATATTACTATGCTGTTACTGCATATACAATTCCTGATACTAAAAGTGGTTTTCCTGAACTTGAATCTGGCAAAACAGTAAGCAGTTTAACAGTTGTTCCCGGAACACCGCCGCCACCTACAGTTGGAAAAGTTGCAGTTGTTCCTAATCCTTATCGAGGTGATGTTGCATATAATACTTACAGTCCTCCGTGGGAAAAGCCAGGCGGTTCAAGAAAAGAATGGATGGAGCAGGATAGAAGAATTCAATTTATTAATCTCCCGGACAGATGCGAGATAAAAGTTTATACAATCGCCGGCGATCTTGTTACAACCATTCGGCATGAAAGCATAACAAGAGGTTATGAAGATTGGAATATAACTTCATCTGTTGGTCAGGCAATTTCAAGTGGAATTTATTTGTACACAGTTCAAGATTTAAATAACGGAAAAGTTCAGGTAGATAAATTTGTAATTCTTAAATAAAAAATTTTATTGAAAATCTCCAATCTTGTGATAAATATTTCAAGATGGAGATTGGATTTAATCCAAGAAAACCAGGATTGAATTTATGTTTAAAAAATTTCTTACAGTATTTATTCTTTTAACAGCAGTGGTTTTTGCACAGTATGAAAGGCCCGGTAGCACGGATGGACAGTTCCTGAAGATTGGAGTTAGTCCCCGTGGTACCGCTCTGGGCGATGCTTACATTGCTGTTGTTGATGGCGCCGAAGGTACGCATTATAATTCCGCTTCTTTAGCATGGCTGCAAGGAACAGACATCGTTTTTAATCATAATGTCTGGTTTGCAGGAATCAACCACGACTTTGCCGCTATTGCGCATAACTTTGGAGATTACGGTACTTTCGGACTTTCTGTAATTGGTTTATACACAGATGAAATGCTTGTTCGAACCCCACTTCAACCCAATGGAACCGGAGAAACTTTTTATGCCGGTAATTATAAGCTTGGATTAACATATTCGCGTTATTTTACTGATAGAGTAACTGTTGGTGCAACTTTTAATTATGTCAATCTTTCTTTGTACAAAGGATTTTCAGCAAGCGCCATCGCTATTGATATTGCAACGATGTATGTATCTGAGTGGCGCGGATTTAAATTTGCGATGCAGATTTCTAATTTTGGTTCGAATGTAAAATTTGTGAATGAATCTTATCCGCTTCCAACCAATTTTACATTTGGAGCTGCAATAAATGCAATAGAATTAGATCAGCAAACTTTTTTGGTTAGCTTTGCCGCCACAAAACCAAATGATGGTTCACCTCAGGCTCAGTTAGGTGGTGAGTGGAATTTTTTCAATACTTTTTTTGCACGCGGCGGTTTGCATTTGAATCATGAGATTGCAAAGTATTCCTTTGGTGCTGGTTTTAAAATTAACATTAGTGATATTGATGTAAAAGCAGATTATTCATACAGCGATTTTAGTCTTTTAGGAGTGGCGCATAGATTCGGAATTGGATTTTCAATTAAATAGTCAATCTGTTTTCTTTTTCAGATTCAATAAAAAATTTATCTTGCCCCACTCGTAAAAGTGGGGCTTGCTTTAAGAAGGGAAATATTTTTCAAACACTCTAAAGATTTTTAGTGTGAATAATAAAGGTTTAAAATGTGCGGCAAATACAAATCATTTTTTATTATTGCATTCTTCATGATTCTTTTTACAGTCACGCTTTCTGCTCAGGGAAGGGACTCGATATATCATCGAACTTTTATTTATCATTCGGATAAATCAATTTGCGATCATAAACTGCCGGATGTTTCTTTTACTTTATTTTTAGATCGTACAGAAAAAAACATTCTTATAGAAAGCTCTCCAAGGTGGGACCCGAATGGAAGTTCGAATATTCAGTCAGGTTCATTCGGGATTGAATTAGCGAATTTTCGTAACCCGAATATTTATGTTGGTGATAGTGTGTTTTTCCGGTTCAATTGTGCTTCTAAAAAAGAACAAGGTTTTCTCGCAACTAAGCTGCCATCAATTCCCTGGGTATTCTCTCAATCAATTACAATGAATAAAGTTACTCTTCCTCCAAAACCACAAAATATAATTTTGACTAAAGATTCTATTTCTGGATTCAGAACAATCACCTGGAGTGTCATTCAGCAATCAAACTATAAAATTTACAGAAGAGATCTTGATGATCTTTCGCCCTTTGGACAACAGCGTAAAATGTATTTCTTACTTTCCAATACAGCAGCCGGCTACTTCGTGGATTCAACTTCGGGAT
This sequence comes from Ignavibacteriales bacterium, assembly GCA_026390815.1. Taxonomy (NCBI): domain Bacteria; kingdom Pseudomonadati; phylum Ignavibacteriota; class Ignavibacteria; order Ignavibacteriales; species Ignavibacteriales bacterium. Next base: position 104,202 of record JAPLFH010000033.1, read on the forward strand.
TGAATAAACGTTATGGATATATTCTATTTCCTGTTTCTGAACTGGGCATTGTTGGAATGCATTCCGATGAAGTAAATGAAGAACCTGTTATAGGTTTGGGTGATGATCTGACAATACGGTACATTCAGCGCCAATCTGTAATCAGTTGGATATGGAATGCCGAAGATCCAAAACGGCAGGGTTGGCCCTCCGCCGGACAAAAAATTTTCTGGCAGGCAAATGTAAAAAATTGGTTTAACAAATCGCTAACTAATATAAATTATAAATGGTTTTTAGATGACATTGTGGCTGACAGTGGAACTGTAAGTATAAATGCCGGCGATACTGCGAATGTTAGTCTTCCCTGGAATTGGACTTTTGAACGGCATGAATTAAAGTTTGTTATTGATACAGACAATAAATTTTTTGAAGAGGAAGAACAGAATAATGATTTAACAGTTTACACAGACGCAATTACTGTTGGTTTATATGTCGAACAAGGCGTTTATAATTACTTCAAACAGTACCAAAAAGAATTAGGTGTTCATTCAAACAGTTGGGAGGATTGGGCACAGCGGCATATTAAACGCTGGAATCAAATGCTGGCAAATGCTAAATATCCGGAAAGTCCGGACGGAGTATTAGATAGAATCCGTTTGGATAAAATTACTGTTGTTCCGGATGGTGCTTTACCTTTAGCCGGAGGATTACCAACAAACAATCCAAATTTAAATGACCGCACAGTGGATTTGCAATGGGGATTTCCAGCAACAGGTATTCCTCCGCAAAGTAATTTTTATTCTAATCATACTAACGCAGGCGATAATAATCCATTTTATTTTGAAGGTTCTCTTTTTCATGAACTTGGACACGCACGATATTTAATTGATCTCTATGGATTTAATGTTCACGATAATGGCAGCGGAAACACTGTTGCAATCAAAGAGAAAGGAAAATTAATTGTTGGTACTCCCTATATGCCCTTAAGCGGGGATGCTGTTCATTACACACAATTTTTAGGATTGATGAATGGACAATATACCTACATAGATCGATATAGCGCTCCGGCGCTAAACTTAATTGCCGGGCATCGTGCTGTTCAGGGTAACTGTAACTCGCCGGGCAATATTGGAATTTTTATGAATGACCTTCCATCAGAAAATATTTTAACACTTAAAGATGACAGCGGAAATTTACTCCGGAATGCTAACTTAAAAATTTACCAGGCAACTGGACAAACCGGAGTGTGGTACGGAAAATATTTTGATAACCTTCCCGATTTGAGTTTTATAACTGATTCACTTGGAAGAGTAGATGTCGGCAGATGTCCGTTTTCTAAAAACGGTAACATTACACACGATTATGGAATTTCAAATTGCGTTTTAATTTTGCGTGTTGAATATGAAGGAAAGATTGGTTATACGTTTTTAGAATCGACTTACTTCAATCTTGAATATTGGAAAGGAAATACTGAAACAGCAAACTATGATGTCAAAGTTAATCTGGTAACAGCGACAGGTGTTGAAGAAAATCAGATAATTGAAAATTTTATTTTCGATCTTGAACAGAATTATCCAAATCCGTTCAATCCACAGACAGTTATTAAATGGCAATTGCCGGTTGGAAGTTATACAACACTTAAAGTTTATGATCTTCTTGGAAGAGAAGTAGCCGAATTAGTAAATGATTTTAAACCAGCAGGAAAATATCAAATTGAATTTGATGCTTCTGCGCTACCGAGCGGAATATATTTATACACATTAACCGCAGGAAGTTTTTCTGAATCGAAAAAAATGATCATTCTAAAATAAATTTTAATCTGGATTATAAATGGATCGCTTCCATAATTAAATATTTTGAGGTTTAGATGAAATTGAAAATAATGTTTTGCTTTATCGTTTTATTTGTTGTACAAACGGCTGCTCAAACCCAGCTTGATAATTTATTTTCAATCTCGCGTCTTTCGTATTTGAAGAACAGCAGGATGATTCAAATATCCAGCTATGATACATCAGGTGGTAACAACGATTTCCTTCCTATCAAAAAAGGAAAATCGGCAACACTTGCAAATATAAAAGGACCCGGAGTAATTGCTCAAATGTGGGTTACAATTTCTTCACGTGATCCTTATTTTCTGCGAAGGATATTGCTTCGGATGTATTGGGATGGCGAAAATAATCCTTCCGTGGAAGCACCAATCGGCGATTTTTTTGGAACAGGTTTTCAATACAAACAATATATTTCTCAGTTTGTTGGAATGACAAGCGGTGGATATTATTGTTACTTCCCAATGCCGTTCAATAAATCGGCGCGGATAGAAATTGTGAATGAAACCGGGCAAGACATCATTTCATTTTATTATCATATTGATTATCAGAAACTTGAAAAAAGCTTGGAGAAAGATGTTGCTTACTTTCATTCCTGGTGGCACCGCGATGCAAAAACAAATCCAAAAGAAAATTATTTAATACTCGATGCTGAAGGGAATGGGCATTTTGTTGGAGTAAATATGAGCATGCAAGGGTATGATGGAAATCTATGGTTTCTTGAAGGTGATGAAATGGTTTATGTAGATGGCGAAAAATTTCCATCTATTTACGGAACTGGAACAGAAGATTATTTTAACGGCGGTTGGTATTTTAACAAAGGAGAATTTTCAGCACCTTACCACGGAGTGATAGTAAAAGATGATTCACTTTCCCGCATTGCTGTTTACCGCTTTCATTTAGGTGATGTAATTCCGTTTAAAAAATCGCTTCGCTTTACAATTGAACATGGACACGCAAATGAGGAAACCGTTGATTACAGCAGTACGGCATATTGGTATCAAAAGGAACCGCATAAACAATTTCCTGCAATGCTTGCTGCTAATTTAAGAATTCCGTTAAGAATGATAATTCCAAACAAAGCGCTGGAAATGGATTCTCTTCAAATATCCGGAACGCAATTAAAAAGTAAGATTGAAGATATGTCAATCTATGGTGCTGACTGGAAAGGAAATCATCAGTTAAAAGTTGAAGGAAAAAATCCCGGAGATGATTTTGCTCTCGATATTCCATCAGTCTTGGAAGACAAGTACAACATTGATATTTATTTTACCAAGGGACCAGATTATGGAAATGCTGAAATTTTTTATGATGATGAAAAGCTGGCTGAAATAAATGGATTCAATAAAGAAGTATTTCCCGGTGGAAAAATTTCACTTAAAGAATTGAAATCTGTTAATGGAAAAATTCCTTTGAAATTTGTAATCGCGGGAAAAGATGATAAATCTATCGGCTACGCAGTTGGACTTGATGCCTACGTAACAGAACCAAACCGTAAATTTATTCCTGAGTGGTATATGATCGGTCCTTTTCCAAATCCAAATGATGAGAAGAACAACCGGCTTGGGCTTGACAATCAGTATCCTCCGGAAAAAGAAATCGAACTGGAAAAAAGTTATAAAGGAGTAAACGACAAAGAAGTTGGCTGGACTTTAGGTGAAACTCCAAAAGAAGGAAGAATGGATCTTTATAAATATGATCCTTATGAACACGTTGTTGTTTATGCCTTAACTTACATTTACTCGGATGTTGAAAAAACAGTTCCTCTTCTTCTTGGTTCAGATGACGGCATAAAGGTACTACTCAACGATAAAGAACTTTATCGCGTGCTGGCAATTCGTTTGTCCGAACCTGATAAAGATAAAGTGCAACTCAATCTTAAAAAAGGCTGGAATAAACTTTTGCTTAAGATTGAGAACAACTTAGGCGGATATTCTTTTTATGCACGGATATTGGATTTGGATAAATCTTTAATCATCAGCCCGAAACAAGAAAATTAATGTTGCAAAAATTAATAATATTTTTGATTTACTTTTGTTCCAACGGGTTTCCGCAGGGCATAGTTATAAACGAACTGATGCCATCAAACATTTCTTATATGAAGGATGAAGATGGAGATTTTTGTGACTGGATTGAGTTATACAATGCAAGCGGCGAATCAAAAAGTTTAGCGGGTTGTTTTTTAAGCGATGATTTTTCTAACCTGAAAAAATGGAGCCTGCCTGCGATTTCATTATTCCCAAAGCAATTTAAAGTTATTTATGCCTCAGGAAAAGATAAACGAACATTCTTCCATTATGAAACTGTTGCTGATTGGGGAGATGAATGGAAATACTTCGTTGGTAAAACCAATCCACCAACTAATTGGGCGTCATTCGATTTCAGTGATTCGGATTGGTTATCAGGTTCAAGTGGATTTGGTTATGGCGATGGTGATGATTCAACAAACATTGGGAGTACAAATATTTTTCAACCATCACCAGTATCATGTTTCATTCGGAAAGAATTTAATGTTGAAGATGTTACCAAAATAACAAAAGCATTTTTACACATTGATTATAATGATGGCTTTGTGGCGTACCTAAATGATAAAGAAATTGCACGAAGCAATTTGGGAGTGACTGGAATCCACCCTTCGTATAATGAATTTGCTGAGCAGCAGCACGATGCTCTGATGTTCAGAGGATTGCAGCCGGAAGAATTTATTATTAATCAAATTCAGCCATATCTTCACGATGGAAAAAATGTCATTGCGATTGAAGTGCACAATGAGTCGTTGTATTCTACTAACTTAAGTCTGATTCCTTTTTTTACTTTAGAGATGACAGAATCTCCGCTTGCATCGTTGGGGCAATCAGGATTTTTAACATTTCCGGATTATACATTTCATACAAACTTTAAACTGAAATCCGGTGGAGAATCACTTTATCTTTCAAATTCGATTGGAGAGATAATTGATTCGGTTCAATTTTCAAATGTACCCGATAATGTTTCCCTCGGTAGAAAACCGTATGGTGGTGAAGGCTGGTTGTTTTTTAATGAACCTACTCCCGGCTCCGAAAACAGTACACCTGGTTTAGAATTAAACAATGGCGAAGTTAATTATTCGATGATGAGCGGAAGCTATTTAAGCAGTTTTAATCTTGTTCTTACATCAACAAATCCTGGGCAAAAAATTTATTACACACTGGATGGTAGTGAACCGAATGATAAATCCAATCTTTATCAGAATCCAATTACAGTTGATAGTGTAACCATTGTGAGAGCAAGTACAATTGATGATGGATTGCTGCCGGGGAAAATTTCCACGCAAACATATTTCGTGAATAAGAATTTTGAATTACCTGTTATCTCGTTTGTAACTGATCCTGAAAATTTATGGAGTGAGCAGAAGGGAATTTATATTCTTGGTCCGAATGCAGATATGAGCGATTATCCTTATTGGGGAGCAAACTTCTGGCAGGATTGGGAGAGACCGGTTAACATTGAATACTTTGATAAAAGCGGTATTTCAAAATTTCATTTTGATGGTACTACAAAAATTTATGGATCGTGGAGCCGGCTTTATCCGGAAAAATCATTTGCCATTTATACGGGTAAAGAAACAATCAATTATCAGATCTTTCCGGATAAAAAAATTACTGATTTCCATAATATTGTTTTAAGAAATGCCGGGCAGGATTGGGGAAGAATGTTTTACCGCGATGCAATGATTCATTCACTTGCAAAAGATATTGGACTTGATATGATGGCATATCAACCGGCTTATACATTTATTAATGGAAAGTTTTGGGGAATCTATAACATCCGGGAAAAAATTAATGAATGGTATATCGCCTCCAATCACAACATCGATCAGAATAATATGGATATGATTGAACGCGATACAACAATTTTGTCCGGTGATGCGGTTGACTATAATTCAATGATAAATTTCCTCTTTACAAATGATATTTCAATTCCAACAAATTATGAGATTCTGAAAACTCAAATGGATGTTCGGAATTATATGGATTATATGATTCTTGAATGTTTCATTGCAAATTCTGATTGGCCATGGAACAATGTAAAAATCTGGAGGCAAAAGAATCCGCACACAAAATGGAAATGGATTTTATTTGATACGGACTATGGATTTAATGGCGGGCATCTTGGTCCCGATGCTGATATGTTTGCAGAACCCCGCGCTCAACAAAATCATACAACATTTTTATTCTTCAAGCTGCTGGAAAATCCGGAATATAAAAAAGAATTTATAAACCGAACCGCAGATTTGCTCAATACTATTCTTTCAACAGATTATACTAAACAACGGATTAATGAATTCAAGTTGAAGATAGAACCTGCGATGCCGAAACATATTGAGCGCTGGAAAAATACTTTTAATGAAGTATGGTGGCTCGGTAAGTCGATTGACACGATGCAGGAATGGTATGATAATATTCAGGTTGCAAATAATTTTGCAAATAACCGGCAGGATTTTTTGCGCCAGCAATATGTAAATGAGTTTATCTTAAAAAGTGGAGTTGGGATAATTAATTTAGAGATTAATAATTCAACTGAAGGAAGAATCAAGATTAACAGTTTGGAAATATCGGAATTCCCCTGGAGTGGGAAATATTTTATTGACAATCCAATTACTTTAACTGCTATTCCAAATACTGGCTACCGATTTGTTAAATGGGAAGGATTGGATGGAAACAATGGCGAATCAGTTTCAATTCATTTTACTCATGATCAGAAGATTAAAGCAATTTTTGAAATGAACATAAATTTCTCAAGCTCAGTTGTAATAAATGAAATCAATTACAACTCCGCCGCCAATTTTGATACTAAAGATTGGGTCGAGATTTATAATAACACAGATTCGACAATCGTTTTAAACGGCTGGAAATTTAAAGACTCAAATGATGAGCACGTTTTTGAATTACCTTCAAACTCATTGTTGCAAAGTAAAAACTTTTTAGTTATGTGTGAGGATACAACAGCATTTAAAAATTATTTTCCCGGAGTCCGAAACAGCTGCGGTAATTTTAATTTTGGTCTGAGCAGTCAGGGCGAACTTCTCCGTGTGCTTAATTGTAATGATGTTTTAATTGATTCACTAACGTATAATCCCAAATTAAGCTGGCTTACTGAAGCTGATGGAAGTGGGAAAACTATTTCATTAAAAAATCCGAACCTACAAAATTCTGATCTACAAAACTGGGCAGTTTCAATTGGGACTGGGACGCCTGGAAAAATTAATGATGTATACGCGTCGACTAAAGAAAGTGATGTGAGAGGTAATCTACCATTGGAGTTTGCGTTATTTCAAAATTATCCCAATCCTTTTAATCCGGAAACTATTATCAATTATCAATTACCTTTTAGCAGTTGGGTAAAACTAAAAATATTTGATGTGCTGGGGAATGAAGTGACAACTTTGGTTGATGAGGATAAACCTGTCGGTGTTTACACTTATCAATTTCTAATCTCAAATTCTGGTAAGCAGAATCAATTATCAAGCGGTGTATATTTCTATTTACTAGAAGCAAGACAAACAAACGGCAGCACTTTCAGAAGTGTAAAAAAGATGGTGGTTTTAAAATGATTATGACCGATCTAAAGAATAACCTGGCTAACTTTCCGCATAGAAGGTTGAATATATTGACGGGTGAGTGGACTCTTGTTTCCCCGCATCGTGTAAAACGCCCATGGCAGGGAAAAGTTGAAACGGCTGCCATTGAAGATAAACCGAAGTATAATCCAGACTGCTATTTATGTCCGGGGAATGAAAGAGCTGGAGGAAAAAGAAATCCTGTTTATGACAATACATTTGTATTTGATAATGATTTCAGTGCACTTCTGCCGGAACAGCCGGAGTTTAAATTAAATCAAAACAATTTGCTATTAGCCGAAAGTGAAAAAGGAATGTGCAAGGTGATCTGCTTTTCCCCCCGCCATGATTTAACTCTTGCCGAAATGGATGTAAAAGAAATTGTAAATGTTATTGAAGTATGGACAAGTGAATATGAGATTCTTGGTTCCGAAGAATTCATTAATTACGTACAGGTATTTGAAAACAAAGGCGAGATTATGGGATGCAGTAACCCGCATCCACACGGACAAATATGGGCGCAGCAAACAATACCGGTAGAGCCAGCTAAAGAAATTATTCAAATGAAAAAATATTTTAATGAAAAGAAAACGTGCCTATTGTGCGATTATTTGAAAATTGAAATTGAAGAAAAAGAAAGAATTGTTTATGGGAATGATGATTTTATTGTCCTTGTTCCGTTCTGGGCAGTTTGGCCTTTTGAAACAATGATTCTTTCCAAACGGCATCTCGGCAGTTTAAGAGATATGAATCCGCAGGAAAAGAATTCGTTTGCTGATGCAATTTCCAAAATAACAATTAAGTATGATAACCTTTTTAATGTTTCATTTCCTTATTCCTCTGGTATTCATCAAAAGCCAACAGATGGAAAGAGATATGAGGAACTTCATTTTCATATGCACTTCTATCCGCCATTATTACGATCGGCTGCAATAAAAAAATTTATGGTTGGATATGAGATGATGGCAAATCCGCAGAGAGATATTACTGCTGAGTTAAGTGCAACAAAGCTAAGAGAACTTTCGGTTGTTAATTATAAAATACGTTGAAATTAAGGAGTAGAAAAATGAATAAAGTAAATTTAATTCCGAACCTGACAAATAAAATTGTGCTGATCTTTATTTTCTTGTCTTCAATAATTTATTCGCAGATTTTAGTTTCTGAAAAGATTGATCTTCAATCTGGAATAAATGAACAGAAGATTCAAGTTGAAATATTGCCATCCACTTTAGCTCCTAATGTTAATAATCTTTTTGATGGTCAAAATTTTTCTTTCGTCGGTGGCTCTGTGGATAGTATTACAGTAACAGTAAGCTTTGATGAAGCAATAAAAATTTCTGAGTGCAAAACATTTTTTGTCCTGTATGCCGGTCAGTATTCACTCGAAGCGGCATCCACCGATGATGATTTTAACAGCAGGACAGGAACATACCAGCAAATTCTTAATAATAAAAATTATGTTGCAAGTAAATTAGATTCTGTTGAAATAAATCTGGACATTGTTAAAGTTCTCCGTTTGACAGCAAAGAATCCTCAAACAAAAACAACTTATATCGGCGAATGGTCTCTCTACTATAACAACAAAATTGTTTCGTTGATTATTCTTCCATATCCGCCAAGACTTTTACCAAATACCAGTATAAAATTAAAAGCTGAAATGCTGGACGAAAAAGGTAAAACTTATCCGTACACTCTAAATGAAAATATCTCCTGGACTTCATCCAATCCAACTATTGCATCATTTAATGATGATAATTCAATCCTAACCGGCAAGCAGCTTGGTAATACTACAATTACTGCGCAAACTGCGTCTGGTATTTTAAAAGGAACAGCAACTGCAACAGTGGAAAATGATTTTGTTTCTGAAAAAGCTGCGACCAGAATTGTAAAAGTAGCAGTAGTATACCAGGATCCAATGGTAGGAATTGGTGAAAAATTCCATAACCGTTATGGATGGCAGGATCCCAAATTTTATGTCCAGGAGTTAGTTAAAGCTTTTAAAACTGCAAGCGATGGTGTGATTCAATTTGAACTTACCGAAGTGCATGATGACCAAGTGCTATTTTCAAAACTTGATACAACTTATTTGACTGTTGGGCAAGTGGTTACTTACCTTGATGAACCAGGCTGGGCAACGATCCGTAACCTGGCTGAAAAAGAAAACAGAATAAAATTTGATTATAAAGGTATGCTCAAGTATTACGATTTTTACAATAAGCGCCAGCAGGGACTTATTGATGAAGTTTGGGTTTATGCCTGGCCTTTTGGCGGAATGTATGAATCGCAGTTGGTTGGTGTTAATGCTTTCTGGTGGAACTCGCCGCCAATTTCTGATGTGCCTGCAGAGTTTACTAAATTAATTTCTGTTATGGGATTAAATTACGAACGCGGTGTTGCAGAAGCGATGGAAAGCTTTGGACACAGAATGGAAAGCGCTTTGTGGCATACCTTCGGAAGATGGGATGGGAATAATCCTAATCCAAACAACTGGGAAATCTTTACTACAATTGATAAGAATAAACCAGGTATGGCTCAGGTTGGTAACATTCACTTTCCGCATAATGGAATGAGCGATTACGATTTTAGTAACTCTAGAATGGCTGCTTCGTATGCGGACAACTGGAAAAGATTTCCCTGGCTGTTAGATGAGAAGCGGACTTTTAATTGCAGCGATTGGGGATGCTCTCATCTTGGATATATGAAATGGTGGTATAACCATCTTCCAAGATACCAGGGAATAACAGATGGAATCCTTAATAACTGGTGGCTTTACTGGGCAGACTACGAAGGAGCAGTTGATCTGGCAAAGGAAACTCCGGTTGTAAAAGTTGAGGATGATTTCAAAGGACAACCACAAGGATTTAAATTAGAACAGAATTTTCCAAATCCTTTTAACCCCAATACTACAATACATTTTCAAATTCCAACTTCAGGATTTATCAACCTTAAAATTTATGACACGCTTGGGAGAGAAGTAAAGACATTGTTAAATAAGGAAGCGTCCGCCGGATCTTACTCAGTAAATTTTAATGCTGCCAAACTTGCAAGTGGAGTTTATTTCTATAAGCTGCAAGCTGGTGCATTCAGCCAAACCAAAAAATTAATATTGATGAAATAATCTGGCGGAAAATATTTATGATAAAACATCTTATCAACATTTCAATTGTTTTAGTAATTATATCCTTGTGGGGAAGTAACGATATTCTTTCAGGAGAAAATGGAAAAGGATTAACCATCAGAGTTCTTGTTCTGAATTTTGATCCGTTGATTCCACAAAAAGAAAATCAACCGCTTCACTTAATCTGTAAGTGGAATGATCCACATAAACTTTCAGATGGCTATATCGAAGACGTAAAGCAATCGAGCGGCGGTTACATCAATTATAAAATCGTTGAGTGGCAGGATGTTGATGCTTTCCCAGTTAAAGCGGATGGATTCAAATATAATCCGGAAATGTATATGGCATGCTTCGAGAAAAAAGATAAATGGCATGATCCAGATGGAGTTGATTATGAAAAACTGGTTGTTGATTACGGAGTTGTAGATAAAATAGATGGTGATCAAATTGATGAGTTGTGGATTTTTGGTGCTCCTTACTTTGGTTACTGGGAATCTGCAATGGCTGGTCCGGGTGCTTTCTATATTAACGGCGGAGTGTACGACAGTGTAAAATCTAAAAAGCCATTTGTAATTATGGGATTTAATTACGAACGCGGAGTAGCAGAAATGCTTCACGATCTATCTCATCGGACTGAATCAACAATGACGCGAATTTACGGCGGATGGGAAATTGACAAACTTACCACAACCTGGGCTCGCTTTGCCGCAAATGCTTTTCAGTCAAATGGAGTTGCAGCAGTTGGAACATGCCACTATCCGCCAAATGGAGAAAAGGATTACGATTATAAAAATCCGAGAATTGTAGAAAGCAGTGCTGATGACTGGTTGAACTTTCCCAAGTTGACAGGTGAAAAAAAGAAAGTATCCTGCGAAACCTGGAGAGGACCAGATTACCACCGTAACTATATGAAATGGTGGTTTGCCCGTTTACCAAAAGCTGAAGGATTAAACGAAGATGGTAAGTTGAATAACTGGTGGGAATATGTTTTCAATTTTAATTCATATACAGAAACGGGAAAATTAATAAAGTAACTAAGCATCAGAAGATGGTTGATGGGGGAGGTTTGATGGATGATGGAATAAATGTAGAAAATTATTAATTGGATAACCAAAACTAATGGAGAAGTTTTAATGAAGAAATTTTACTTTGTAGTTTTTCTTTTAATCGTTTTATCAAACATAAATTTTGCACAATCAATCCAGACAGTAAATTTATCTACAGGAAACGGATTAGAGGTTGCCTCTTATTTAATTGATGGAAAAACAATTTCTCTTAAACAGCCGCTTCCTCTTTTTTCATTCGAGCTAAACGACACACTTATAAATTCATCTTCTGCAAATGTAAATATTGTGGGAAAGGAAGTTCATTTCACTTTTCCACAGGGTGTAAAAGGAATTTTGATTCCCGAAGAAAAATTTTCACCTGGATGGAAAGCGCATCTTGTTCTTACTAATGGTAGAAAAGAAATAGTAAAAATCTCCAATCTCGTTCCTCTTGGTCAATCTCGGGAAAGAATTTATATCGCATCTTCAGAGCCTTGGAATTTAGCAAGCAGCAAACTCTTTCGTCCTGGTTTAGGTCCGGTTGGAATTGTTCTGCCGGATAATGCATGGCATCTTGGTTTCTGTGCCGCTGAAGTAGATTCTCAAAAATCAATTTGCGCAATTGCCAGAAGAACTAACAGTAAAGATGCTGAAGTAAGGCGTTATTCCACAAAACTAAATCATGGTGGAATCGTTGAGTATGATATTTATGCAGATCAATATTTTGGCGACTGGCATAATGGTTTAAAGATGATGTTCCAGGAAAGATATCTTTACGATTTAGAAAAATTTGACAACAAACTTTTTGAGCGTGATGATTTGAAGTGGATCCGTAGTTCGTACGTTATTGCGCTTCAAGCAGGTTGGGATCACGAGTATTATGAAAAAGATGATAGCAAATATAAATTTCAAGATTACCTTGCCGAAGGGCAAAAATTATTTGGTGGCTGGGATGTTTTTGCAATCTGGCCTACGTGGCCAACTTTAGGGCTCGATCAACGCAACCAATGGGATCTTTATGCTGATTTACCCGGAGGACTTAACAAGATGAAAGAGCTTTCGGGTTTAGCGAAGAAAATTGGGACGAAGTTTTTTATCTCTTTTAACCCATGGGATAAATCAACACGCCAGGAAAATTTTTATACCGGAATGGCGCGACTGATAAGAGCAACAGATGCGGAAGGAGTTGTACTTGATACATACGGAAGTTCAAGCGATACTCTTCAGATGGCTGCAGATGGAGTGAAACCCGGTGTAATAATGTACAGCGAAGGAATGGCTGTTCCTAAAGACATGCCCGGTATTGTTGCTGGTCGTGTGCACGATGCTATCTTTTTACCTCCGCCAGTAAATATGAATAAATTCATTAAACCGGATTTTGCAATCTTCCGTGTCTGCCAGTTAAGAGAAGGAAGGATTCATCGTGAAATTGCAATCTCGTTCTTTAACGGTTATGGTGTAGAAATGAATACATTTGGACCGGGGAGACCAGATTGGAAAGAAGAAGAATATTTGTACCTGGGAAGGACAACAAAAATTTTACGAGAAAACACTTCTGCATTCAACAGCAAAAACTGGCTACCGCTTATTACAACATTAAAAGATAGTATTTGGGTTAACAGCTGGCCCAGTGATAATAAAACTATTTACACAATATTTAGTCTGAAGCCGGAAGGGTATGATGGACCGCTGTTCGAAACGAGTTTATCCTCTAACAATCATTTTGTTGATTTATACCATCATGTTGAATTAAAAATTGATACGATCAAAGGAAAATATTATTTGCCGGTTAATGTGCAGGCATTCGATAAATCTGCACTTGGAACCCGAATGGAGGGCAATGTTGATTGCATAGCTCAATTCCCAAAGTTGCTTCAGGTAAAATTAAAACGTGATTCACTTTTCATCTGGGCGAACACTGGTAAAAAAATATTGGTTTGGGCTGGAATACCTTCGTATCAGAACACACCGAAAGAATTTTCTATTGGTTCTTATCAATTAAAGCTTAGAGATTTGTTTGGAAGATATGAAGGTAAGTTTGTTATTCAGTTGTTTGATGAAAAAGAAATTCTTGATGAAGGAGTTGTAGAAATTATTCCTGGTACACCAAGATTGGTTAGTAAAGTTGATCGGACAATCCCCACAAATAAAATTCCTTCCGGAATGATTGAAATATCGGCAGGGGAATTCAATTTTAAAGTTGATGCGAATGATTCGTTCGTTCCTTATCCTGATTTTACTAAGCCGGAAAAAGTATTCATCAAAAAGTTTTTTATGGATAAATATCCGGTTACCAACAAATTGTTTTATGAATTTGTAAGCGATTCTAAATATAAACCGGCAGATACTAATAATTATTTAAAGCACTGGAAAAATGGTTTGTACTTGAAAGAAGAGGAAAATTATCCCGTCGTTAATATAAGCTTAAGTGATGCTAAAGCATACACAAAGTGGGCAGGAAAAAGATTACCAACAGAAATAGAATGGCAGTATGCAGCACAAGGAAGCGATGAAAGAAAATGGCCATGGGGGAAAGATTTTGATTCAACTAAATGCAATAATGCATTGGGCAATCCTACAAATGTTGATTCATTCCCGAATGGAAAAAGTCCGTTTGGAGTAATGGATTTGGTGGGTAATGTATGGCAGTTGACAAATGATGTTTATGATAACGATTCAGAATACTTTGCAATCATTCGTGGTGGAAGTTATTACAAACCAACATCAAGCTGGTGGTATGTAAATGGCGGACCTCAGCAAGTTAATCATAGCCAGATGCTGTTGATGGTTTCTGATGGCTTTGAACGCAATGCCACTGTTGGTTTCCGGTGTGTAAAAGATATTGAATAAGAATTTAGAACTTTAGCAATGAAAATTTTACTGCTAGGCATAAGCGAAAAAAAATATTTTTAATTTATTTTAGGTATAGTATGAGACTAACCATTCATATAGAAATCATTTTTCTACTAATCTTTCTTGTTTTAACCGCAGCAGCGCAAACTAAAATTGTTCGAACAGCATTCCTTTCCGTTCAGGAAGAGAAATTATTGACCCCGGAATTAAAAGCTGCCTATGACTTCTTAAAAAGCAATAAGGAATTCCAAACAAAGCTTATTACTTTCACTCAGCTAAAAAATAATCCATCTCTGCTTAAAAATTTGGATGTTGTGTGGTATCATAAGTCAGATACTCTGGGATTTTCCAAAGATGAAACAGATGCTAAAGTAATCGAATCATTGAAAAACTATATTACCAATGGTGGAAATCTTTTTCTAACGATGGAAGCATTCAATTATGTTGTTAATATGAACCTGGAAACTGAAATTCCAAAAGTAAAATATGTTGAATCAAAAGATGAAGGATATGGAAGGAAGCTCGGGCTGCATTCTTTCCGCAACCATCCAATCTTTGATAAAATGTTTGGTGGTGCCTATATCTGGAATGCCTACGAGGATAACAGATGCAGGCAGATAGGATATTTTGATGATGTCATTCCAAACGGAAAAGTGGTCGCAGTTGATTGGGCATATATAACTTTATTTGAAAATTCAAAATTAATTTTAGAATATGAACAAGGGAAAGGAAAAATTATAGCTGTTGGTGCATATACTTATTTTGCCCCAAGGAATTTTAACAGACCGCTTCTTGAATTGTTCACAAAAAATTCTATTAACTATCTTGCAGGAAAACTGGATGGTGATAGAAAGTTTTATTGGAGCTATAAACCACAAGAGTTAGTTCTGTTTACTAATCCGCAATCTGCAATCACCATTCCACAATCCAAAGTGTGGGACAGAAATTTAGAATCGATGAAGCTTACTTCTCTTTATGGTTCGGAAAATTTTTACGATGTAGCCGGACAGCGAATGGTGATAATGGGAAAAGAGAAAGGCGGGATTGATGAGATTTGGGCGCATCCTTTTATGGCATTACGCGATTACGAAGTCGGTATTCAATTTTCTTATCGCGATACAGTTTACTGGCTTGGCGATCAACGCCCTTTCATCGAAGTAAAGCCGGAATCATTCACCCGCACCTATAATTATCGCCGAGCATTTCTTAAGGAAGTTGTAATTGCAGATCCGGAAAAGCCGGTTGGTGTTGTTCACTATGAATATCGTGGATTGTTTCCGGCAAAGCTCATAATCAAATTTAAAAGCAATATGCGTTATATGTGGCCTTACTCAGAAAGAGCACTTGGATCTATTTATTATAATTTCGATTCAGCTTTAAATGCTTATACGCTTAAAGATGGAAGCGGGGATTTTAATGTAATAGTTGGTTCTAATAAAATTCCTCTTACAAAATTGGAAGGAAAGTTCGACAGCTTTGCAAAGAAAGATTCAGTGTTTACCGGTAAAGAAACAAAGAAATTTCAATTTGCTGCTATTCAACAGTTTAGTTTGAAAGAAAATGATAATATGGATATAGTTATAGTGGCAACTGATCAGGGAAAAGAAGAAGCATTAACTACATACAAAGATGCAATCCAAAACCCGGAAACGGTTTATCAGCAAATCACCAAATACACGCGTGGAATTCTAAAAGACAAACTAACTATAACTTCTCCTGATAAAGATTTTAATGAAGGTTACCGCTGGGCTATGATTGGAACCGATAGATTTTTTGTTCATACGCCGGGAGTCGGGAAATCGATGGTAGCAGGTTATTCTACAACCGCAACTGGTTGGGACGGAAATCAAACTGTTAGCGGTCGTCCTGGGTATGCGTGGTATTTTGGCAGGGATGGGCAATGGAGCGGTTACGCACTTTTGGATTACGGTGATTTTGCAAAAGTAAAAGATCTTTTAGAATTCTTTCAAAAGTATCAGGACCTAACTGGTAAAATCTTTCATGAGTTAACAACAAGCGGTGTAGTTCACTACGATGCAGCCGATGCAACTCCGCTTTATATTATTCTTGCTGGAAAATATTTGCGCCACTCCGGTGATGTTGAATTCATTAGAAAATCCTGGGACAATATTAAGAAAGCAGTTGATTACTGCTTTTCAACTGATACCGATGGTGATCATTTAATTGAGAATACAAATATTGGTCATGGGTGGGTGGAAGGTGGAAAACTATACGGAACGCACACAACTTTATATCTTGCTGGAAGCTGGGCGGCAGCGTTAAGAGAAGCCAGTAATATGGCGAACAAATTAGGTCTCGATAAAGAAAGCAAATTCTATTCTGATGAATCTTCTTTAGTTACAAATATTATCAACAAAGATTTCTGGAATGAGAAGCGCAGCTTTTACTACGATGGAAAATTTAAGGACGGAACTTATCTTGATGAACCAACCGTTCAGGTTTCTGTTCCAATTTATTTTAATACAATTGAAAAGAACCGGATACCTTCTATGTTAGATGAATTTGCGAGCAACAATTTTTCTCCTGATTGGGGTGTAAGAATAGTTAGTGAGAAAAGTCCACTCTTCAAACCGTATGGTTATCATTATGGGAGTGTTTGGCCCTTGTTTACAGGCTGGGCTTCTCTGGCTGAATACAAAAATGGAAAATACGATCAAGGGTTTTTCCATGTTATGGCAAATTTAAATGTATATAAAAACTGGGCGCTTGGATTTGTTGAAGAAGTTATAAATGGTGCAGAGTATAAACCATCGGGGGTATGTAGGCATCAATGCTGGTCCGAGACGATGGTGCTTCAACCATTGCTGGAAGGAATGCTCGGACTGGAACCATCTGCACTGGAAAACAAAATAAAACTTGCCCCGCACTTTCCTGCGGATTGGGATTTTGCTGAAGTTGAAAATGCAAGATCAGGTTCGCAAAATCTTTCTTTCAAAATGAAAAGAGAAATGGACAAAACCATTTATACGTTCGAGCATTCAGGCAACAAACCGCTTGAAGTTGAGTTTAATCCTTCATTTCCACTCAAGACAAATTTTGAGAAATTATTCATCGATGGGAAACAGGTTGAATTAAAAATAGCAAATGAACAGCAGGCAGTTATAATCAATTCTTCTTTTACTATTGATAAAAAAGCAGTTGTTGAAGTTTATCATAAGGGAGGTATTGCTGTTATTCCTGTAGTTACAAATCCAATTCCAGGAGATAGCTCACGAGGATTCAGAATTATCTCTTCCAAAATAGATGGAAACGATTTTGTTGTTAGCGTAGAAGGAAAGAATGGTAATCAGGAAGTGATGCAGGTTTATTGCCCGGCGAAAAATATACAAAGTGTGGAGAATGGTGAGATTGCAGGAGAAGAAAATGGAATTTATAAGATAAGGATTAACTTTGTTCATCCATCAGGAAAGTATGTAAATAAAGAAATAAAAATAATAACTAATCCGCATTGATCAGTTTGATCAGCGCCATCCGCGTTCTATATAAAAAACAATAGAACACGGATAACGCAGATGATACGGATTTGCGCCGATAAGACACCGGAAATATTTTAAGGTATTAAAATGAAAAACCTTCTTGCTTTTTTAATTCTTTTAACTGTATCAACTTTTTCACAATATTTATCTGATCTGAACGCGACAAAAGTTGATCCGCTTTATACAACTTATGCGGCACCGCTAAGTCGGGCTGAGTTTATCGTCGATCAGGGTTTTCAATTCATCTGGTACGATCAGGAACGAGGAATTGAATATCAAACAGATCAAGCTGGCAATATGGGAATAGCTTTTAAGTGTAACGGAGTACTTCATCAAAAATTGCAGCAATATTACAAGCAGCCAACCATAACCGCAAATTATAGCGATTTGGTAAAATATTATTATTATCCCTTTCAGAACATCCGTGTTGATGTTCTCTTTCAGGTTTATAATTCAAGGATTGCAATTCAGGATTTGAAGATAACAAACGAAGGAATAAGCGATGCCGCGTTTTCAGTCTACCCATATATCAATCATACTAATGGAAAATATTCTGATGTAAACCTTACAAATGAAAATGATGGTTTTACTTTCCATCACCGCGAAACCCCAGATGGTTGGATGAAAGAACACAACATACCCTTTCAGGAAGATCTGCTGAATGTATTTATAATTAATAGTTCGATTGATGCATCCGGAGTGTACAATCAATTTGATGCAAGGAAGAAAGACAATGATAGCTTGTTTGTAAATGATCTGAAGTTGGAATCTTTAAGTAATCTTGCATCAGACGGGATCATTAAAGTTCTTGCCTTACAAAAAAATTATCTTATGAAACCGAATGAATCGATAAATGTAAAAATCATAAAAGGAGTGGTTGAAGGAAATAAAGAAGCAAATGAACTTTTAACTCAATCCAGAAATCTGATGAAGGAAGATTTAAATAAATACTTGTTGGAAGATGAAAAAACTTATAGCGCAATTCCTAAAATCAAATTTGATAAAAAAGATTTTGAGATGATGTATTGGAATGCTTTCTCACTAATCAGGCAATGCATGCTTCCACCCGAAGGAAAAAGTTCATACAATTATTATGTTTTCTCCCGCGAACCACAATGGGGCTGGGGGCATGGCGGGCAAGTCTTTCATGAAAGCCTTGTGATGTTGGCGTATGCTTTTATGGATCCAGTTGGTGCGATGAACTCCCAGCGTGTATATATGGAACGTCAGTCGGACGATGGTTACATCAATTACAGAACCGGACCATATTTGGATGAGCAGATAACAACGAACGGACAAAATACTTCATCGGCTCCATGGTTCAACTGGCAAAACTGGGAAATATATAAAGTTACTAAAGATAAAAAGTTTTTAAAGGATGCCTACAAGTCGGGTAAGAAATTTTATAATTATTATGTGAGCAACCGCGATTCCGATAAAGATGGTTTATGCGAATGGGGTGCTCATGCAGTTCTTGAATCTGTTCGCGATGCGTTTGTTGCAGTTTGGGATGAAGTTGCCGATCCTTCTAACTTTGAAGGCGTTGATGTTAACTCGATGTTGGTAAACGAAGCAAAAGCTCTTTCTGAAATGGCAAAAGAATTAGGAGAAGATAATGAGTCCAAAGTATGGCTGGACGATGCAAACAAGAGAGCTGACCTGATTAACAAATTTATGTGGGACAAGGAAACAGGATTTTATTACAACATTGATAAAAAGAATCATAGCTTCACATTTAAAAATCAAAATGATCTTAAGAGAAAAGAAATTATTGGATTCTTACCAATGTGGGCGGGCATTGCTACAAAAGAACAAGCAGTCGAACTAATGAAACATATGAAAAATCCTGCCGAGTTCTGGCGGAATTACGGCGTTCCAACTTTAGCGGCAAACGATAGCTACTACAATCCGATTGGCTATTGGAATGGACCTATTTGGGTTCCGTGGCAGTATTTAATATTCCGTGGATTGATGAATTTTAATTACACTACCGATGCAAAAGAATTGGTAAATAAAGTACTTGATAATGTTGGCTGGCAGTTAAAAACCAATCATTGGTTCTGGGAATTTTACAGTGCCGATGATTATCAGGCAGGATGGAATAAGACTTATATCTGGACAGGAATAATTTCAAGAATGCTAATTGATCTTGACAAAATGAATAATAAATGAGCAATGCAAAATTATGGAGAAAAAAATGAAAGTATTAAAAATCTTTTTATTCCTGCTAATTATTTCAATCGGGCAAGTTTCCGCACAGCAGGAATCACCTCCATTTAAAAATCCAAATCTTTCTATTGAAGAAAGAGTAAATGATCTTGTTGCCAGGATGACACTTGAGGAAAAAATTTCTCAAATGATTTACACTGCACCGGCTATCGATCGGCTTGGTATACCAGCATACAATTGGTGGAATGAAGCTCTTCACGGGGTTGCGCGTAACGGGCTGGCAACGGTTTTCCCGCAAGCTATCGGATTAGCTGCAATGTGGGATACTGATTTAATGAGCAAAGTTGCAAACGTAATTTCAGATGAAGGACGTGCTAAGTATAATGATGCAGTAAGTAAAAACAAAAGAGGTATTTACCAGGGAATAACATTCTGGTCTCCTAATATTAATATTTTCAGAGATCCGCGCTGGGGAAGAGGAATGGAAACTTATGGAGAAGATCCTTTCCTCACCGGCCAACTGGGACTTCAATTTGTAAAAGGTATGCAAGGTTCAGATCCAAAATATTTAAAAGTAGAATCTACTCCAAAACACTTTGCAGTTCACAGTGGACCGGAACCGGACAGACATACTTTTGATGCACGTGTAAGCGATTACGATTTGCGGGAAACTTATCTTCCGCATTTTAAAAAACTAATTCAGGATGGAAAAGCAAATTCTGTTATGTGTGCTTATAATCGTTTCCGTGGGGAAGCTTGCTGCGGAAGCAACCAGCTTCTTAAAAGTATTCTCCGCGATGAGTGGGGATTCAAAGGTTATGTTGTTTCTGATTGCTGGGCTGTGTCTGATATTTATAATTCACATAAGTTGGTCAAAACTCCGGAGGAGGCATCATCGCTTGCTGTTAGAGCTGGGACTGATCTTGAATGCGGTGACGCTTACCCAAGTTTAGTAAATGCGTATCAGCAAGGATTAATTAAAGAGGATGAAATTACTACTGCAGTAAAAAGATTATTTTCTATTCGATTTAAACTCGGGATGTTTGATCCGCCGGAAATGGTTCCTTATTCAAAGCTGGATTTAAGAAATGTCGATACTAAAGAAAATCAGAAAATCGCACTTGATGCTGCACGAAAGTCAATCGTTCTTTTAAAGAATTACAAAAATATTTTACCACTTGATAAAAAAATTAAAACCGTTGCTGTTATTGGACCAAATGCAGATGATGCTGAAGTGCTCCTTGGTAATTACAATGGCTTTCCTTCAAATCCAGTTACTCCGCTTACTGGAATTCTGCAAAAATTATTTAACACAAAAGTAATTTACGAACGCGGTTGCGATGTTGCAGAAAATCTCCCGTCATTTGAAGTAATTCCTAATTCAGCATTGTTTACTACAAAAGCAGAGGAAAGAGAAAATGGACTGAAAGCAGAATACTTTGATAACCGCGAGTTTAAAGGAAAACCATCTTTTAAACAAATAGATTATTGTATCGATTTTAAATGGTGGACTGGAGCTCCTGACCCAAAGTTTGATCCTGATAATTTTGGAATTAGATGGAACGGGATAATTGTTCCTCCACGAACAGGGAAGTATGCTATTGGTGGTTATGGTCTAAATGGATTTAGAATTTATTTTGAAGATTCATTGTTGATTAGTTTTGAGGGAACTCACCATCCGGTTAAATCTTATAAGTGGATCGATCTTGTTGCTGGAAAAGCATATAAGATAAAAGTGGAATTTTACAAAACTATGCGTTACTCATTTATGCAACTGCTCTGGTCCGCACCTGATGAGAACCTGGAACAGAAAGCAATTGAAGCCGCAAAGAAATCGGATGCAGTTATTATGGTGATGGGGTTATCCCCACGACTTGAAGGCGAAGAGATGGATGTTACTGTAAAAGGATTTAAAGGAGGAGATAGATTAACCCTGGATTTGCCTGAGACGCAGGAAAATCTGATTAAAAAAATTGCCACTATTGGTAAACCAATTATACTCGTGCTATTGAATGGCAGTGCAGTTGCGGTTAATTGGGAGAATAAAAATATCCCTGCAATCATTGAAGCCTGGTACCCCGGACAAGCTGCAGGAACTGCAATTGCTGATGTAATATTTGGTGATTACAATCCTGCTGGAAGGCTGCCGGTTACATTTTATAAATCAGTAGATCAACTCCCTGAATTTACAGATTACAATATGAGTAACAGAACGTACCGCTACTTTAAAGGTGAACCACTATATCCATTTGGATACGGATTAAGCTACACAACTTTCCAATATAAAAATTTGAAACTGAAAAAAAGTAAAATCAAATCCGGTGAAACAACGAAAGTTTATGTTGATGTTGAAAATACCGGAAAAATTTTTGGTGATGAAGTTGTTCAACTTTATGTTAAAGCTGGCAAAGACAATAAGGCGATAAAGACTTTAAAAGGATTCAATAGAATTTCATTAGATCCAAAAGAAACTAAAACTGTTGAGTTTGAAATTACATCTGAGAAATTATCGCGTTGGATAGATGGGAAAGGATTTTCAGTCGAACCGGATAATTACACTTTGATGATTGGATCGTCATCAAATGATAAGGATTTAAATAAGATAATTCTTAAAGTAGAATAATTACTAAAAGCTTGTGGTTTTTAATCGACAGAATAAATATGTAATCAACTTTTAAGGAAGGTAAAATGAAAAGGATTTTTCTTCTTCTTTGTGCGGTAATATTTTTTAATGATATGTTTTCCCAAAGCTTACTTGTAAATGATAATTATCTTTTATTCAAAGCAGCAGCTAAATCTCCTCTCTACACTACTTACACAGCCACGATGGAAAGATCACGATTGTATGGAGATAAAGGATATAAAATGGATTACTATTCCGATTGCTTTCCAATCAATTATTCAGGAGATAATGCCGGTAAATTTTATGTGGTGTGGAAAGTTAACCAGGTTGTTATAAACAGAATTGAAGAGTATTTCCAGAAGCCTGTAGTTACAAGTTCTTTTCCAGATATGGTTGTAATGGAGTACCAACCATTTCAGGGAGTTCAGGTTCAGGAAACATTTTTTGTTTATAGTTCTACTATTTCTCTGGTTAGCATGCAAATCAAAAACATTTCCAAAGTTGATTACAATATCGAGCTTTATCCAGTACTTGAATTGGGGAATGATTCGTTGCTCATTAAAGGTTACGACGAAAAGTACAAAGGATATGTTACCAATCATTATGAAACAAGGAAAAGATTAATAAGCAACTTGAATTCCAAATGGTCTTATCCAACAGACTGCAGGGATTTCTTTACAGCAAGCTTCTCTCCATATTCTTATGGCGGTTACTTTGGTGGTCTTGATAATTTTTACAACATCATTAAAACAGATTTCTATGCTGAGAAAAGAATTGATTCGCTTAATCTTTTAAAAGTAGGTTTTGTAAATTTTGTTTCGCTGCATGGTAAGTTAAAGCTAAAACCGAGTGAAGAAACAAATGTCCGCTACATACGCGGCTGGCAGGATCAGAAAGAGGATTTAGTAAAACTTCAAGAGGAATGTGAAAAACTGAAAACTGAATCGCTGCAGAAATATGTTGATGCTAACGCAAAATTATTTTCTAAAATCCCACGCATCAAATTTAAAACTGAAGAAGAAAAACTGGTTTATCTTGGAGCATTCAATCTGGCACGCGGATGCATGTATCCTCCCGCTGATTCAACAAAAAATAATTTCTATGTCTTCTCCCGCCAGCCATTGTGGGGATGGGGACATGGACACCAGGTTCTGCATGAATCGTTAAGTATGCTTGCATACGCATATCTCGATCCGCAGTCAGCAGAAGGTTCGCAGCGTGTTTACATTGAACAGCAAGGCAAAGATGGTTTGATCGCTTATCGCCACGGTCCGCGTGGTTTGCAGGACTATCCGCATAAAAGCAATGTTACCGGTAAAGATATGTCAACTACTTCTGCCCCATTTTTTAGCTGGATAAATTGGGAGGTTTATAGTGTTAGCAAAGACAAACAATTTCTGCAGGATGCTTACACATCCGGCGTAAAGTACGTTAATTGGCTGATTGAAAACCGAGACCTAGATAAAGACGGAACATTTGAATGGGGACCATATGGAATAATTGAAAACGTGCGCGATTGGTATAATGCTGTCTTCCAGGTTTCAGCAGAAAGATATCTTGATGTTGATAAGGAAGATATTTCTGATGAGCTTGAATGCGTCGATCTTACTTTTATGGTTATTAAAGAAATGCGCTCACTTTCTTCAATTGCTAAAGAGCTCGACAAAACGAATGAAGCTTTGGGTTGGATGAAAAAAGCTGACGAAATTTCCAAATTGGTGAATGAAAGAATGTGGGACGACTCAACCCAGTTTTATTATTCAATAAATAAAACTGATCACTCATTCAAATTTAAGACAAGAGATTTACGCCGTGAAGAGATCATCGGTTTTCTTGCTTTGTGGGCAGAAGCTGCTCCCAAGGATAGAGCGGAAAAATTGATAAAGCATTTGCTTGATCCTGAAAAATTCTGGCGGAAGTATGGCGTACCAACTCTTTCTGCTAAAGATGAATGGTACAGCGCTTATGTAGATTATTGCTGCAAATGGAATGGTCCGGTTTGGCTCCTTTGGGATTACATGGTTTATGATGGTTTGAAAAAATATGGATATAATAAAATTGCGAGTGAGTTAGCTGGTAAAATGATGCTTGCAGTTACAACCCAGCTTTCTAAGAATCATAATTTCTGGGAATCTTTTAGTCCTGATAATGAGGTGCTGAATTCACCCACAAATTATATCTGGGATTCTATAATGGCAAAATTGCTGATTGAAGAAAACAAAAAACAATAGAACGCGGATGATGCGGATAGTGCGGATGAACGCGGAGGAAGAATGTTACATGAAAATATCACCGGAAAGATTTTAAATTCTTTCTATAAAGTATTTAATACGCTTGGTTATGGCTTTCTGGAAAAAGTATATGAGAATTCAATGGTTATTGAATTGAAGAAAGAGGGATGTAGAGTTGAACAACAGAAAAGTATCAATGTATTTTACGATGAAAATCAGGTCGGTAACTATTATGCTGACCTGATAGTTGATGATCTAGTTATAGTTGAATTGAAAGCAGCCGAAGCATTATGTGAAGAACACGAGGCGCAATTAATAAATTATTTAAAAGCCACAAAAATAGAAGTTGGACTATTATTAAATTTTGGTAAGAAACCTGAATTCAGAAGAAAAATTTTTACAAATGAACGAAAAGATCAGCGTGCATCCGCGGTTTCTGCGTAATCCGCGTTCTATTGTCTTAGAGTTACTTTCTCCAGCCAAGGATTTGGAATGTGGAATTGCTGCCATCAACTGCGGTGCGGATGCGGTTTATATTGGCGCACCTAAGTATGGCGCACGGGCAGCAGTTGGTAACTTAGTTGCAGACATTGAAAAGCTGATCAACTATGCACATAAATTTTGGGCAAAGGTTTATGTTACTGTAAACACAATTATTTATGATGAAGAATTAGAAGATGTTCAGAATCTGATTCATCAACTTTATAAAATTGGAACCGATGCAATAATTATTCAGGATATGGGCATTCTGGAAATGGATATTCCTCCAATACCTCTGTTTGCTTCAACTCAAGCACACAATTATTCTTTGGAGAAAATTAAATTTCTTGAAGAAGTTGGTTTTCAGAGGATAATTTTAGCAAGAGAACTTTCACTCGAACAGATAAAAGAAATAAAGGAGAGTGCAAAAGTTGATTTGGAATTTTTTGTTCACGGGTCTTTATGCGTTTGCTTCAGCGGGCAATGTTATTTCAGTTATGCAACTACGGGACGAAGTGCCAACCGGGGCGAGTGCTCTCAACCTTGCAGATTATTTTATTCACTTGAAGATGCCAATGGAAAAACAATTATTGAGGATAAATATCTCTTATCATTAAAAGATCTTAATCTATCTTCGCATTTAAAAGAAATGGTAGAAGCTGGAATTACATCTTTTAAAATTGAAGGACGCCTGAAAGACATTAATTATATTAAGAACATCACAGGTTTCTATCGCCAGAAACTTGATGAAATAATGAATGGAGATAAATCTTTGCAAAAATCCTCCAGCGGGAAAGTGTTCTTCACTTTCAATCCTGATCCGGATAAAACATTTAATCGAGGATACACAGAATATTTTCTAAAAGGCAACACGAAAAATATTGCATCGATAAATACTCAGAAATCACTCGGAAAATATATTGGCAAAGTAAAAATAATTGGGAAAGATTATTTTGAAGTAAATACCACCGAAAAGTTTGTTAACGATGATGGCATTTGTTTCTTTGATAGCCGGGATGTAATGCAAGGAATGATTTTAAGCAAGGTGATTGATAATCGAATTTATACTAATGAGCTTGATGGACTTTCTATCGGTACTAAGATTTACCGCAACCGCGATCATCAATTCACCAAGGAATTATCAAGAGATAATACAAAAAGAAAGATCGAAGCATTTATTGAGATAGAGGAAGAAGTTGACCGGTTATTGATTTACGCTACTGACGAAGATAATAATAAAATCTCTTACGAGTATATGTTTGAGATAATTCCTGCGAAAGATCCAGCAAAATTTTTAGAGACAATAGAAAAGCAATTCAAAAAATCTGGCGATTCGATTTTTGAAGTCAAAGATGTAAAAATTATTTTTGCCGAACCATTCTTTATTCCAATAGCAAAAATAAATGAAATGCGAAGGGCAGTGTTGGATTTACTGGAAACCGATAGAATTAAAAATTTTCCAAGGCAGATTGTTGAAATTCAAAAAACAAATATTCCGTATCCAGAAAGAAAGCTGACTTATCTTGGCAATGTGGTTAATCGAAAAGCAAAACAGTTTTATGAAAGACACGGAGTTGAGAACATAGAAAATGGTTTTGAGTTGTTAAAGGAAACCAAGGACAAAATAATTTTAACCAGCAAATATTGTATTAAAGAACAGCTTAATCTTTGTCCTTTTGAAACTGATGGCTTTAATGTTAAGGATATTAAGGAACCATTATTCCTAAAATTTAACAGAAAGAAATACCAGTTGGAATTTAACTGTAAGAAATGTGAAATGTCTATAATTCTATAAATCAATATTTATTAAAACAGGATTTCATAAATGAAAAAATTTCTTATTTCGATTTTGTTGCTTATTCAGACAAGTAATTTCCAGGCTCAATCCGAGAAGAATACAACTGGTTCAATTCCGAAATTCAATTTAAAAGAAAATGATTTACTGATCTCAAGAATCGCCCAGCCGCATCAATATTTTGATAAGATTGGACAAAAGGCTGCGTTGATGGGATTTGAAAATGGAATGTTTGAAATGTGGGTATGGCCCTGGAAACCACTAAGAAATTTTGAGCTTCGGTTCTTTACAAATAATTCAACGCAGGCAATCCTTGCTAAAGATATTGTAAGAACAATTGATGCAACACCGGAAGCAACTACAATAACTTATACTTACGAATCATTTACGGTAAAAGAAATTTTTATTGTTCCGGTTAAAGATCCGGGATTGATCATTCTTTTAGATATTCATACTGTTGAACCAATTACAATCGTTCCGGGTTTTCTTCCTGTAATGCAGCCGCAGTGGCCTGCGGGAATTGGTGGTCAATACAGTTATTGGGATGATGATGTTAAAGCATTTGTAATTTCGGAGTCGCAGAGAAGAGCAATTTTCTTGTGTGGTTCACCGGCTGGCAAAGAAATGTCCGCACCACCGGCACATATGTTTGCGGATAATCCGCTTCAGTTTAAAATTGATGTGAAGCCGAATGAGACGAGAGAAAAATACATCCCGATTATAATTGCCGGCGGTATAAATACAAAAATGGATTCAGTGAAAACATTGTTCACAAATCTTTCCCAAAATGCTGAGCAGTATTATTTTGCAAATTATAATTACTATCAGGATTTGCGGAATTCAACAACACAAATAATAACACCGGATAAAAGTTTTAACAGTGCGTACGAATGGGGGAAGGTTGCACTACGGAATTTATTAGTTGATAATCCAACACTTGGTAAAGGATTAGTCGCTGGGTATGGTTTATCCGGAAGCGGTGGTCGCCCTGGATTTGCATGGTTCTTTGGCGGAGATGCTTTTGCAAACTCACTTGCATTTAATAGTTTTGGCGATTTTAATACTGTCCGCGAAGCTCTTGAGTTTACGCAGAAATGGCAGCGGCAGGAAAACTTTCCGATAAGAAAAAAATCTGGTGATGAAATAAACAGAGATGTTGGTAAGATGTCTCACGAACTTTCGCAAAGCGATGGACTTGTGGATTGGTGGAATGATTATCATTTCGGGTATAATCATGCCGATACTTCTCCGTGGTATATTGTTGCAATGGGTGATTACTTCCATAAGAGTGGAGATATTGATTTTATAAAAGAAAGCTGGAACTCAATAAAACAAGCTTACACTTGGTGTCTTGGTAAAGATAGCAACAACGATGGATTAATGGATTTGAAAAACTCCGGGCTTGGTGTTCTTGAGTTCGGTTCGCTTGTAAAAATTTACAACGACATGTACACCCAGGCTCTTTGGACGCAGTCTATTAAAGAAGTTATTAATATGGCAGGATATGTTGGTGATAAAGAAATGGAGAAAAGTGCAAGCAGCTTATTAGTTAAAGCTAAAGAATCATTAGAAAAATTATTCTGGATGGATGATTTAGGATTTTATTCCTTTGGTGCCAATGAAACCGGAGTTCAGGTGAAAGAAAAAAATCCATATCCTTCTATAGCATTTGATTTTGAATTAATGGATAAATCCAGAACAGAAAAAAGTCTGGAAGCATTTGCGCATTCGGATTTGCTAACAGATTGGGGTATCCGAAGTCTTTCAAGCAGCTCTAAATTTTATGATCCAAGGAATTATAATTATGGCGCAGTTTGGCCTTTCAATTCAATAATGCTTGGAACAGCGCTTTATAAATACAATTACAACCTGGCTGGATTTGCAAATCTTCAATCAACTTTGCAGCACCAATCAAATTATGGAATTGGTGTTATCCCCGAAGTATTTTCCGGTGATATGAACCAGAAACTTGGGGAGGCATATCACGATCAAGGATTTTCTACATCTGGTTTTATGGTGCCATTTCTCCGAGGATTAACTGGACTTGAAGTAGATGCACTGAATATGAAAGTAATATTTAAACCACAATTGCCAGCCAACTGGGACAGCTTGATAATAAATAATATTAAAGTAAGGGATGAAAATCTAAACTTAAAATTTTTTAAATCATCAACAGAAATTCGATTATTGATTAACAAAAAAGGAGATTCAAAAATTAATTTTGAATTTACCCCGGTTCTTCAAACTGGTGCACAAATAATAAATGTTCAACTTAATGATAAACAAATTGTTTACAGCGTAATTAATGATAAAAAAGTTTTTCAACCTAAAATTGAATTTACGTGTACAAATAATGACGTAGTAACAATAAAACTAATTCCTGTTCCAGAAATATTTTTATTACCACTTAAATCTAAAATCGGAGATGAAAATCATTCACTTAAATTTATCTCACAAAATAAAGAAGGGAACAAAATTCATTTTAAAGTTGAAGGTATTACCGGAGAGAAGTATGAAGTTGGATTAACAAATCAACAGTTGGTGGGAAAGATTGCCGGAGCAAAATTAAAAGACGGAAAAATGATTGTTGAAATTGAGCCGTCGGATAAAAAAGATTTTGCAGAACACGAAATAATAATTGAAACAAAGCAAAATGAACAATTCGTAATTCCAGTTGTGGTTGTTAAATATTTTCCAGTTGATGGGAAGAATATTGATAAAAAAGCAACGGGTGATTGGGGCGTTTCACTTGAATTTACAAGAACAAAAACTGATAGTATAACAAAAGAAGTTATAACTGCGCTTGAAGAAGGATCAAGATATCATGGTTACAAAGATTCATCTTCAAAGCCATCCTTACAGTATAAAGTGCTAAAGACTTACGAATTTCTTGAACCATTACCGACCGTTAGCAAACCTTACAGCAAAGAACCAATGACCGACTATTACGAAATAATGAAAAGAATAGATGCGAAGAAATGGGTGGAAGAAAACGGCATTAAAGAATTCTGGCTTTGGGGATATCATGGTGGTGTTGTAGGCTTGTGGGAATCAAATATGGCAGGACCGTATGGAGACGTGAGCAACAGTAATCGTGATGAAAATGATTTGCCTGTTCTTAATAAAACTTATACTGTCTATCATTACAATTATCAGCGGGGAACATCTGAAGCAGTTGAAGATCATATGCACCAAACTGAAGCCGTGCTAAATTATATTGATGGAAGAGACACAACGGATGAAGATAGTTGGGGCGATCTTCTTTTCTGGGGTAAGTTTGTAGGAAGCGATATATCACATAAAATTATTAATCCGCACTGCGGATGGGCGCACTATCCTCCTAATGCCATTAAGGATTATGATTGGAAAAATACAAATTTTGTTCAAACAGATATTGAGGATTGGAACCCGGAAGGAACCGGAAAAAAGATCACCATCAATTGTAACAGATGGGAGTGCAATAGTTTAAAGTGGTTTGTTTACTGGATGCAAAACATTCCAGGTGCTAACAACGGAATTAAATACAATGATAAAAAACTAAATAATTGGTGGCAGTTTATTGGCGATTTTGATAATTCACAAAAAAATAAAATCAAACTTGTTGAGTAAAAGCATCTTAAAATTAATTTAAAAATCAACCATTAATAAGTGGACTGAAAAATTATGAATAGGCGCATAACAGTAAAGCATATTGCTGAGGAATTAGGAATATCAATGATGACCGTTTCGCGCGCTTTAAATAATAGACCAAATGTTGAAGAAGGTACGAAAGAGAAAGTTTTAGAGACTTCCAAGCGGTTGGGATATATACCAAATTATATAGCAAAAAGTTTGGTTATGCGTAAAACACAAACCATCGGAGTTGTGGTTCCGGAAATTACGCACTCATTTTTTCCGGAGGCAATCCGGGGTATTGAGGAGGCAGCTTATAAAAGAGGTTACCAGATAATGCTAACACATTCCGCAGAAGACGCAAAAAGAGAAAAAGCTGCAATACACACTCTTGCTTCCAAACGCGTAGATGGACTCCTGATTTCCGTTGCGGAATCAGTCCATGATTTTGATGTGTATAAACACATTATTAAACAACACGGTTTGCCGATTGTCTTTTTCGATAGATGTGTATATGGAATTGGTGCAAGTTGTGTTAGTGTAAATGATGAAGAAAGTTCAAAATTGATCACCGAACATTTAATTAATCTTGGATATACTAAAATTGCACATCTCTCTGGTCCTTCTACACTTTCACTTAGCCGGGCAAGATTTAATGGATTTAAAATTGCACTTGCTGAGCACAAAATAAAATTTATGCAGGAAGATGTAGTTGAATCTGGTTTTCATGAGGCGGGCGGTTATAAAGCGATGATGAAATTATTGGAGCGATCTAAGAACAAACGCCCAAGAGCTATTGTGGCAGTAAATGATCCGGCTGCATTTGGAGCAATGAAAGCTATAAAAGAAAAAAATTTAAGAATACCAGAGGACATTGCAATTGTTGGTTTTTCGGATGATATCCGGGCTGAGTGGATGTACACTCCTTTAACAACTGTAAGGCAACCAGCGTACGAAGTAGGTAAAAGGGCTGCCGAAAAGTTAATTGCCCACATTGAAAACAAAACCGAAATAATTGAAGAAATTAGTGTTCATACTGAACAAATAATCCGCAAGTCGTGCGGTTGGAAACTTAAAGGAAAACATCATTGAAAATAATAACCGATAGAATTTTATATGTGTATAATGGTTGACTTTTTTTAATTTTTAATCTATTATGCACCATAAATTGTTAACGCTAACAGTTTGGATTTTTATTGATAATCACAATTTTGTAATTGAAGTGTACCCGGTAAAAAATATAAAAATTAATATTTTTTCTATTCAATAAGAGGAAAACAAAAATGAAAAAATTAATTATCTCTCTGTTTGTTATTCCGGTTTTTATTTTAGTCTCCTGCAATAAGCAGGAACAAACGAAAGATGGCGGAAATTCTGTGTGGAAGGGAAATGCGCAAACAATTCTAACTAAAGAAGAAATTAATTCAGAAATATCTGAGAAGATGATTAGACTGCAGAAATTTATGGATGAAAATAAAATAAATGGGATGCTCTTTACGCAGGTTAGAAATGTAAATTGGATTACTGCCGGTTTGGCAAATGTTCAAATTGTGTTGAACAAAGATGTTGGTGCTGCATCTCTGCTGATAATGAAAGATGGGAAAAAATATCTTATCTGCAGTGGATCAGAAGCTGGCAGAATGATGGATGAATCATTAAAGGACCTGGGTTATGAATTAAAAATGTTTAACTGGTACGAAAGCAATCCGGTTAAAGATGTACGCGGAAATATCATCAAGGAATTAGCAACTGGTGGAAAGATTGGAAGTGATAATTCTTTTCCGGGGACTGTGTTAATGGCAGATCAGTTTAAACCGTTAAGATTTTCTTTAACAGATTCAGAAATTAAACGATACCGATGGCTTGGAGAACAATGTACAGAAGCTGTTCAAGATGTTTGTGAAAAATTAAAACCCGGGATGGATGAATTTGAGATGGAAGCCTTAACATCTGCAGAGCTACGTTCACGTGGTATTTTACCTACCGTTTTATTAATGGGTGTTGATGATAGAATTTACAAATATCGCCACGCTTTACCTGGTGGTGCAAAACTAAAAGAATATGCAATGGTAAATATTGTTGCCGAAAAATGGGGAATGCCAATTGCCGTTACCCGTTTCGTTTATTTCGGAAATAAACTGCCGACGGAATTGGAAAATAAATTAAAGCAAACAGCAATCGTTATGGCAAAGTATGAAGAAGCAACAAAACCTGGAAAACCAGTTGCGGAAATTTTTGAAGAATGTAAGCAATGGTATAAAGATGCTGGTTTTGAAGGTGAATGGATGAAGCATCATCAGGGTGGAGCAATTGGATACGATGACCGTGAGTATGTTATTTATCCGGGAGTTCAGGGAATTGTTCAGGAAAAACAAGCATTTGCCTGGAACCCAACCATTACTGGCGCAAAGGTAGAAGATACAATCATTTCATTTAAAGACAGCGTTGAAGTTATAACTAAATCCAAAGATTGGCCAATGCTGATTGTTAATCTAAACGGAAAAAAATATTTACAACCTGGAATTCTTTTGGTTGATAAATCCTCTGGAAAAATAATACAACAAAAAAATATTGAAATTAATTAGAAAGAGGATGTTGTGATTGATGTTTTTGTTAAGGATGGATTAACTAATATTGTTCTTCAAAACGAATTTATAAAAATTGTTGTGCTTCCGGAAATCGGGGGGAAAATGATTGAGTTGAAAAACAAGATTACTTCTACTCAATTTCTTCTTGAACCGCAAAATGGAAAAAATAAATATGAACGGATTGAATATGGAGACGACTTCTCAAAGTTTGATATTAGTGGTTTTGATGAGTGTTTCCCAAACATTTCTAAATCCACAATTAAACTGGAAGACAATGTTGAAGTAGAATTACCGGATCATGGTGAGCTATGGTCGCGCCCATGGAATTTTAGAATTGAAGACGATAGTATAATCTTGTCGATCTCTGGAATTAAGTTATGCTACCAGATGGAAAAAAGAATTTCCATAAACAAAAACAAAATTGTTATTGATTATTTACTTGAAAACACTTCTAAACAAAATATTCCGTACTTGTGGTCATCTCATCCATTGCTTAAAGTTGAACCGGGCGCTAAAATTATTTTACCATCAAGTGTAAAAGATGTTTTCTTAAATTGGGCATCCGATAAGGAGATTGGAAACTTTGGTGATATAATTCCATATCCATATTTAACTAATAAAAGAATTGATTATTCAGAAGTTCAGAATCAAGGTTTTGGAAAAGCAGTAAAATTGTTTAGCAGTAATTTGGATAATGGTTATTGTGCATTATTTTTGCCAGCCAAAAACGAAAGCCTTGTTTTTCAATTTGATGAGAAAGTAATTCCTTATTTAGGAATATGGCTTTGCTATGGTGGTTGGCCTGAAAACGCAAAGAAGAAACACTTAACTGTTGCATTAGAACCAACAAGCGGTTTTCCGGATGCACTGGATGAAGCTATTAATAGAAATACTTGCCAGTGGTTAAAACCTTTTGCACAAAATAACTGGCAGCTAAATATGATCCTGGTAAATGGGAAATCAATTTTTGAAGACGAGGAATTTTCTTCAACAAATAGTTTTTCTCATTAGTATATTAAGCACAAAATTTTTCAGTTCATTTAAAAAAGGAATAAACTATGGTGTCAATCGGACTTACATTTTTCGACTGGCTTATCATCGCAATCTATTTCGCATTTGTTTTGGGGATTGGATGGTATCTAAAAAAATTCACTAAGAATGAAGAGGATTTTTTTCTTGCGGGCAGAAGGAATAGTTCCATGGTCGCAGGACTTGCATTCCTTTCTGCAAATCTTGGTGCGCTGGAATTGCTTGGAATGACCGGAAATACATTTCAGTATGGAATGTTTGTAACGCACTTTTACTGGATTGGAGCAATACCGGCAATGCTTTTCCTCGGCGTTTATATGATGCCGTTCTATTACAGCGCTAAAATTAAATCAGTGCCTGGCTATCTTAAACTTCGCTTTGATGAAAAAACAAGAGTGCTTAATGGAATTGCATTTGCAATAATGACGCTGCTTGTATCGGGTATAAATCTTTACGCTATGGCTCTGGTACTTCATACATTTCTTGGCTGGGATTGGAACATCAGCATGTGGATTTCTGCATTAACTGTGGCGGGTTATGTTACTTTGTCTGGATTAATGTCCGCTATCTTTACAGAAATCATTCAATTTTTTCTTATCTGGTTTGGATTGTTCCTTGTTGCCATTCTTGGAATTGTAGAAGTTGGAAGTATTGGTGAAATTTTTAGAAGAGTTGATGAACTTTATAGCACCGTTTCTTTTACAACTCTTTGGTCTTCAAGCGGTAGTCCAGCAAATAATGGGATGGCTATAACCTGGGGCGGAATAGTTTTAGGATTAGGATTTGTTTTATCATTTGGATATTGGACCACCGACTTTCTTGTAGTACAAAGAGCATTCTCGGCAAAGGATCTTCGCTCTGCAAGAATGACACCGATACTTGCTTCATTCTTTAAAATGGCGGTTCCATTCATTGTAATATTAACCGGCTTGATTGCAATAGTTCTTGCTAACGATCCTAAAAGCGGATTTGCATTGCTGAAGGATGGCAACCAGCTTCGCTACGATTCGGCTTTGCCTTTGTTGATTGTTCGTTACTATCCTGCTGGTTTAGTTGGTTTGGGAATTACTGCACTGCTTGCAGGATTTATGGCGGGGCAAGCCGGCAACATCAGCGCATTTAATACAGTATGGACTTACGATATTTATAAATCTGTTATTAATAAAAATGCATCGGATACTCATTTGCTTTGGATGGGCAGAGCTGCAACAATTGTTGGAATCATCATAAGTGTTGGAACTGCTTATTGGGCAAAAAGCTTTCCAAGCATTATGGATTATATGCAGGCAATCTTTTCCTGGGTTAACGCTCCTCTATTTGCAACAATGCTTCTTGGAATGTTTGTGGTTTGGATTACTCCCAACGGTGCATTCTGGGGATTGATAAGCGGTATGACTTCATCTTTTACTTTGTTCATCCTGGATAAAATGAAATGGGGTGATTTAACATTTTTAACTTTATCTTCCAAAGCTAGTGATCAGGCAACTAACTTCTGGCGTGCCTGGTGGGCTTGGTTGATTTGCTTCCTTGTAACTATAATCGTCAGTTCGTTCACTAAGAAAAAACCTAAAGAGCAATTAGTTGGGTTGGTAAAAGGATTAACTCCGGAAGTTATTGATAAAGATATTGCCATCTACCGTAAGCCCGAATTCGTTGCTATTATTTCATTAATTGTATTGATCATTTTAAACATTATTTTCTGGTAATAGAGGAGATTAAAGATGAAACCAATTTGGTATTTTGTTGGACTATTGTTGCTTGCGTTGGGTGTAATTATTTTTTTTACCGGAATATATTTTTGGATTAATCCACCACTGCATCAAACTGTTCTTGGAGAAACTCACCCGAGCATTTGGTGGGGCGCAATTATGGTTATTGCCGGAGGAATTTTCTTAATTAAAAATTGGAATGTTAAAGTGGAATAATTCCTAATAAACCGTGCAGGTAAAAGGAAATGTTTTTGTCCGGAGCATAATTTAAAATTAGAGTAAAATAATTGATGCTTAATTAAAATTGATTTAAAGGAATTCAAAATTGAATATAGCGGAAGGTGTTGAATACCGGTTTGTAAAATATTTTGGGAAGAAACCATTAATTGTTCGTTCACCCGGAAGAGTAAACCTGATTGGTGAACACACTGACTATAACAATGGATTTGTTCTTCCTGCTGCTATTGATAAATCAATTATTTTTGCGGTTGCACCACGTACAGATAATAAGTGTAAACTTCACGCGGAAGATTTGAATGCTGATTATGAATTTGATTTAACCAATTTTCAAAAATCAAAAAAAACCTGGCCAAATTACTTACTTGGAGTAGTTGATCAACTTAAAAAAAATGGTTATGCTGTTGGTGGATTTGATTGTGTGTTTGGCGGAGATATTCCGATTGGTGCCGGGCTTTCTTCCTCAGCAGCCATAGAAGCAGGTTTAGCATTTGCGCTTAATGAAATTTTTCAGCTAAATATTCCAAAGCTGGATATGGTGAAGATGGCGCAAAAAGCTGAACACGAGTTTGCCGGAGTTCTTTGTGGAATAATGGATCAGTTCATAAACATTTTTGGGCAGGCAAATAAAGTTTTAAAATTGGATTGCCGTTCGCTGGAATATGAATATTATCCATTCGAGTTGAAAGATGTAAAAATTGTTCTGCTGGATACACACGTTAAACATTCACTCGGTTCCAGTGAGTACAACATCCGCCGTGCACAATGCGAAGCTGGAGTAAAGATTTTGCAAAAGTATAATCTGGATATTAAAAGTCTGCGCGATGTTTCGCTCGATCTTTTAATTGAACACGAAGGCGAATTTGACGAACTGATTTATAAACGCTGCTCTTATGTATTAAACGAAAACATCCGACTTCTTTCCGGCTGTGAGGATTTGAAGAAAAATGATTTGTCATCATTTGGAAAAAGAATGTATCAATCACACGAAGGTTTACGAGATTATTACCAGGTAAGCTGCAGTGAGCTTGATGTTTTGGTGGAGATTGCACTTAAGGAATCAGCTGTTTTTGGTGCAAGAATGATGGGTGGTGGTTTTGGCGGCTGTACAATAAATCTTGTTAAAGAAAAGGGAATGAATGATTTTATTGCAAAAGCAAAAGATGAATATTTAAGAAAGGTTGGGCAGGAACTGAAAGTTTACGTTACTTCAATTAAAGGCGGAACTGAAGTAATTAAATAATATTTTAGCACGCAGATTAATAAGATGCCAATAAACATAAATTGTTTTTGCAAATCAGCGTTAATCAAAATTATCCGCGTCATCCGCGTGCTATTCTTTAACGATAAAATTTTGTGGACCAACTAAAAAGGTTGAATATGAAAATCAAAATATTTATAGCTCTGTTAATCACCGCATCCATCATTTCATTTTTTTTCTGTAACAAAAAAGAAGAAAAGAAAACCAACAAAGTTATAGGTGTAACTTTACTTAAACGCGGAGATGTTTTCTATCTTGATCTGGAAGAAGCTCTAAAGAAGGAAGCCGCTAAAAACAATTATGAATTAATTGTCACTTCGGCTGATTTCGATCTTGGAAAACAAATTGCCCAAATAGAAGATTTCATTTCCCGCAAGGTTGATGCAATCATCGTTTGCCCGGTTGATTCCAAAGGTATTGGACAGGGAATTATCGAAGCTAATAAAGCCAACATTCCAATCTTTACTGCCGATATTGCAGCGCAGGATGGAAAAGTTGTTGCCCACATCGCTTCTGATAATATTGCAGGTGGAAGACTTGCCGGTGAGTATCTTGCAAAAATGCTAAATGGAAAAGGAAAAGTTGCTGTAATAAATCAACCGGCAATTACTTCCGTTCTCGATAGAGTTCAGGGATTCAAAGAAGCGATTTCAAAATATCCTGATATAAAACTTGTTGCTGATATAAACGGGCAAGGTGTTCGCGATAGATCTCTCCAGGTTACTGCAGATGTTCTGCAATCAAATCCAGATTTAACTGGAATATTTGGAATCAATGACGAATCCGCTCTTGGCGCACTTGATGCAGTTCAGCAATTTAAGAAAATGAATCTAACTATTGTTGGCTATGATGCAACTCCACCTGCAGTTGACGCAATTTTGAAAGGGACAGCTCTTAAAGCTGATGTTATTCAAAAACCAGGATTGATTGGCGAAACAACTATACAAAAAATAAAAGATTACTTTGAAGGGAAACCGGTTCCTGCAGTTGTACCGGTAGCAGTTGGAATTGTAGATAAAGAATCATTAGATAAAAAATAATAATGTCTATCCTTCTCCTGATGCAAAATATTTGCAAGAGCTATCCTGGCGTTAAAGCTTTGGATGATGTTACATTTCAACTTAATGCCGGCGAGGTTCATTGCCTTGTTGGCGAGAATGGTGCCGGTAAATCAACATTGATGAAAATTCTTTCTGGTGCTATTAAAAAAGATTCTGGAAAAATATTTATCGATGAAAAAGAAACGGAGATAAATTCGCCATTTCATTCTCAACGGATTGGCATCAGCATGATCTATCAGGATTTCAAGCTCGTGCCGGAATTAACAGTTGCCGAAAATATTTTTCTTGGTAACGAGCCGGTAGCTGGTAAAATATCTTTCATCGATAAAAAGCAGCAAAAACAAAAAGCAGCAGAACTGCTTGCACGACTTGGTGAAAAAATAAATGTAGATCTTCCTGTAAAAAATTTAAGTGTTGCTCAGCGCCAGATGATTGAAATAGCAAAAGCCATTTCCCGAAAAGTTAACATTATTGCTATGGATGAGCCAACCGCTTCGCTTACACAGTCAGAAACCGAGAATCTTTTTAGTGTAATTCAAAAGCTTAAACTGGATGGAGTTGGAATAATTTATATTTCCCACCGGCTTGAAGAAATATTTAAAATTGCCGATAGAATAACTGTTCTACGTGATGGCAAATTAATTACAACTTGTTTAGCATCTGAAGCAAACCGAAATAAATTAATCAAATGGATGGTTGGGCGGGAACTGGAAGATGAATATCCACACATAGCAATAAAACGCGGAAGAGAAATTTTACGGATCGATAATTTATGTTCCAATCGATTGAAAGACATAAATATTTCGCTTTATGAAGGAGAAATTCTTGGATTAGCTGGATTAGTTGGAGCCGGCAGAAGTGAATTAGCCAATATCATTTTCGGTGCGGCGAAAAAAAACTCGGGGAAAATATTTCTTCATGGTAAAGAAGTAAATTTCAAATCACCGCGCGAAGCCATTGATGCTGGAATTGCATTACTAACTGAAGACCGCAATCTTTACGGATTATTAATGCAAATGTCGGTTAAAGAAAACATCACAATTTCAAATTTAATTTCTCTTCTTAAAGGTCCATTCATTCAAGCACAGCAGGAAAATAAAGCTGCTGAAGAATATTTGGCAAAGCTTAAAATAAAAGCTCCATCAATTGAAACGAAAGTAGAAAACTTAAGCGGCGGTAACAGGCAAAAAGTTGTTCTTGCACGATGGCTTTACTCGGATGCAAAAGTGATTATATTTGATGAACCTACGGTTGGAATTGATGTTGGTGTTAAGTATGAAATTTATAATCTCATCAATCAACTTGTTAAGGATGGAATTGGAGTAATTGTAATTTCTTCTGATTTGCCGGAACTGATCGGGATTTCCCATCGCATTGCAGTTTTTAGTGATGGACAAATAACCGGAATATTGGAAGGTTCAGGAATCGCTCAAGAAAATATTATGGAGATGGCTGTTAGTAATTTATGAAAAAGTATTTATTAAAAGTTTTATCTGATTACGGAATCGGTTTAGCGCTGGTTGTTGAAATAATTTTATTCTCACAGTTATCCCAATACTTCTTTACTGCTGATAACCTGCTGAATGTTTCTCTGCAAACTTCAATCACAGCGATCATTGCTGTAGGAATGACATTCGTAATTTTAACCGGTGGAATTGATCTTTCAGTCGGTTCTTTAGTAGCACTTGCGGGAATTGTAGCTACAACCATCATCAAATTAAATATCTCCGCTTCCCCGCTTCTTCTTTTAGCCGGTGCACTTATCGTTGCGCTGCTATTCGGTTTTCTTAGCGGTGCATCCGCGGGATTGTTCATTACAAAATTCAAAGTTACTCCGTTTATAATTACTCTTGCGCTAATGACGATCTGGCGTGGAGCTGCATTTGTTTATACCGATGGAAGACCGGTATGGGGATTACCGGAATTATTTAGTGTGCTTGGCGGAGGAAGATTTATTGGAATCCCAATTCCCTCAATTATAATGATCATCATTTTTGTTATTGCTCATATCGTTTTAACTAAAACTCGGTTTGGAAGATACGTTTATGCAGTTGGTGGCAATGCTGAAGCGGCAAGATTAGTCGGGATAAAAACTAATAATATTCTTATTGCAGTTTACTCAATCTGCGGAGTTCTTTCTGCATTAAGCGGAATCTTGCTTGCGTCTCGAATGAACTCCGGACAACCAAATGCTGGGATGATGTACGAACTCGATGTGATTGCAGCAGTGGTTGTTGGCGGTACAAGCCTAAATGGCGGAAGAGGTACTATACTCGGAACGTTCTTTGGAGCGATGCTTATTGCAATTTTGCGGAACGGACTTAATCTTTTAAATGTAAATTCGTATGTTCAGCAGGTTATTGTTGGTGTTGTAATTCTCCTGGCAGTGTTGATGGATAGGCAGAGGATAAAATAAATATTGAAATAAATAATTAGGTGAGATATGGAAACTAATTTTACTTTTCCATTTGGAGAAAAGGTAAATACTGTTGAGCAGAAAGATCGAACAGAAAAGATAGCATTTGTTTTGGGAGTGTACGCAAGCGCAGTTCACGCGAGATGGATTGATAACCAAGGAAGAAAAAAAGTTAGTGCCCTTGCCGTTGCAAGTGAGCCATACATTTTTTGGAAAGGTGAGGATGCTGATTCTATAATAAAAAGGATTCATATTCCCGAAGAATTAGGAAAACTTGTACCGGCTTCAGATAATTTTAATGGACCATCGGGAAATAAACTTGATGAAAATATTTTATCTCCTCTTGGATTAAATAGAGAACATACTTGGCTTTGTGATTTAGTCCCACATAGCTGTAAGAATTCTAGACAGGAAGCAGCAATTAAACGAGAATATGAACCATTGGTAGAAAAGTATAACCTTCCTATTGACACATTACCAAAAGTCCCAAGTCAATTAACAAATGAAAATAGAATAAGAGAAATTTTAACTGAATTAGAAATCGCAAACTCTGAATATCTAATTTTATTAGGGGATGAACCAATAAAGTGGTTCCTTAATTCTTTTGATAGTAAATGGAAATCCCTTTCTGATTTTAGTAAAGACTTAAATCCTTATGGTAAAGCTAAGGCAATAAAAATTAACGGAAAATTAATTCAAGTTATTCCGCTCGCTCATCCACGACAATCCGGAAAACTTGGCATTTATAGCCCAAAATGGTATGAGTTACATTCTCAATGGATGAAAAGTAATGGCAAGAATCTAATCTAAGGAGTAATTTTATGAAATTATTAAAAGCATTCTCACTGATTCTATTTATTTCAGAAATTTTGTTTTCTCAAACTCCCGTTGATAAAATCTCTCAGAAGCTTGAATTCCTAAGCACACTCTCCTTTAATGATTGGAAGATAAGCGAAGATCTTACCAAGACAAAAGTGATTGGCGATCCGACACAAAAAGATTTTGATGACTCGCAATGGAAAACAGTTAAGCTTGATGAGCAGGTTCGTTTCGATTCCTGTTGGTTAAGAAAAGAAATTACAATTCCCACAATGTTCCTGGGCAAACCTCTAACCGGAAAAATAAAACTTCTTGTTTCAGTTGATGATTTTGGTTATATGTTCATCAATGGGGTAAGCAAAGGTTACTTTCCGTGGGATGGTGAGTTTGTACTTTCTGAAAATGTAAAACCCGGTGATAAATTTTTAATAGCAATAAAAGCAATCAATACTGGTGGACCGCTCCGGCTAATCCGTGCACAACCAGACCTTGAAAAGTTAAAACCAATTCAGCAGAAAATTCAGGATTTTGCCTTGAGCTTACAAACCGGACAAAAACTTCTTAGCTTCGATACTTACCAGCAAAACTCAAACGCCAAAGTTGATCCGGGAATTGATAAATCAACAATTAGCCGTGATGAAAAAGAAAAGCTAAATAAACTTTTGCAAGAGCAAGTTCAGAAATTAGAAATAGAAAAATTGGAATCCGGGGATTTGGAAGGATTTGAAAAATCTTTAGATGAAGTCCGCGTTGCCTTAAAACCGGTAAGTGAGTTTGCAAGACGATTTATTCTTTACTTCGATTCCAATGCACACATCGATGCTGCATGGTTGTGGCGGTCAAAAGAAACAATTGAAGTCTGCCACAAAACATTCAACTCAGTCTTTAACATA
The DNA here is from genome assembly GCA_026390815.1 of Ignavibacteriales bacterium. Taxonomy (NCBI): domain Bacteria; kingdom Pseudomonadati; phylum Ignavibacteriota; class Ignavibacteria; order Ignavibacteriales; species Ignavibacteriales bacterium. The sequence continues at coordinate 147,043 of JAPLFH010000033.1, forward strand.
ATGGATGCTAAACCTGATTTTACTTACACGCAAAGCGCCGCTGCTTATTACGACTGGATGGAAAAACTTTATCCCGATGTTTACCAGAAAATTAAAGACAGAATAAAAGATGCACGATGGGAAGTTATTGGTGGAATGTGGATTGAACCGGACTGCAATTTAATTGGTGGTGAAAGCTGGATGAGACAAATCCTGTTAGCAAAGAAATATTTCAAAGAAAAACTTGGGCAGGATGTTCGGATCGGTTGGAACCCGGATTCATTCGGTTACAACTGGAATATGCCGATGTTCTACAAAAATGCTGGCATAGATGCATTCATTACTCAAAAGATAAGTTGGAATGAAACAAATGTTTTTCCTTATCGTGTTTTCTGGTGGGAATCTCCCGATGGCTCGCGTATTCTTACTTACTTTCCATTCGATTATACCAACTCCATTACACAGGCATTTCAATTCATCGATTGGATGAGACAATATGAAGCAAATACCGGGTACAGAAAGTTGATGGTTTTGTTTGGAGTTGGAGATCATGGCGGCGGACCAACCATAGATATGATTGATAGAATTGAACGGTTACAAAAACTTGATATCTATCCAACAATTGAATACGGAACAGCCACTAAATATTTGGATTGGTTAAAAGAACATGATCTTACAAAACTTCCTGTATGGAAGAACGAACTATATCTCGAATATCACCAGGGAACGTTTACAACGCAAGCTAAGAATAAAGAGTACAACCGCAAAAGTGAAGTGCTGCTAACCAATACAGAAAAGTTTTCTTCCTTTGCCAAACTGTTTGGAGCAAAATACAACGCTGCGGATTTGCAGGACGCATGGAAGACAACTTTGTTCAATCAATTCCACGATATACTTCCTGGCTCCGGCATACGGGAGGTGTATATAGATGCAATTGAAGAATACAAGGAAGTTGAGAAAGTTGGGATTTTTATTCTTCAAAATTCCCTTAAAGAAATTAATGGCAAAATCAACACAACAAAAATTACAAAAGGAATTCCGTTAACTGTTTTCAATTCTCTTAATTGGAATAGAACGGATGTTGTGAAGCTGCAGCTTTCTGATGGAGAGGTGAAGGATTATTCTGTATTTGACTTGGATGGAAAAGAGATTCCATCTCAAACTGTCCGGAATGATAAACTAAGCAAAGAAATAATCTTCATTGCCAAAGATGTTCCTTCGCTTGGATACAAAACCTATGAACTTAGAGTGAAGAATGAAGAACGAAGAGATCAAATTCAACTTGATTCAAAAAATAGTTTGGAAAATGAGTTCTTCAAAATAAATATTGATCTTAAATCAGGTTGGATTAATAGCATTGTTGATAAAAGAAATGGAAAAGAAATTTTAAAAGGTGATGGTAACGAACTTCAACTGCTTGAAGATAAACCACGCGCCTGGGATGCTTGGAATGTCGGTCTGACTGGAGTAAAATATCCGTCAACTTTCCAGAAAACAGAATTAATTGAAGACGGGAGCGTTCGCACTGTAATCAGATTGTTTAGAAATTATCTTAAACCCGGTGTTCAGAAAGATTTTCCTACTGAAAATTTCCCGTCATCATTTTTTACGCAAGATATTATTCTATACAAGGATTTGGCAAGAATTGATTTTAAAACTGATGTTGACTGGTGGGAGGATAAGACAATGCTTAAGGTTGCCTTCCCGCTATCGTTTAGTGATTCTGTTGCAACGTATGAAATTCCTTACGGAACAATAACCCGCTCTACAGGAAATACTACAAGCTGGGAAAAAGCTCAATACGAAGTTCCTGCTATTCGTTGGGCAGATGTTTCTTCCGGTAACTATGGAGTAAGCTTGATAAACAACTCAAAATATGGTTACGATATTAAAGGCAATGTTATGCGGCTTTCTCTCTTGCGTTCGCCAAAATGGCCTGATCCAACTGCAGACAGAGGGAAGCATTCGATTGAATATTCTCTTTATCCGCACCAGGGAAATTGGAAAGAAGCAAACACTGTTAGAACAGGATATGAATTTAATTATCCGTTGATTGCAGTAGTTAATGATTTGCATAAAGGAGAGTTGCCGGATTCAAAATCATTTGTTCAACTTGATGCTGATAATTTAATTCTAACACAAATTAAGAAGGCAGAAGATTCTGATGCATGGGTTCTTCAGTGGTACGAATCCAAAGGAAAAGATACTGATGCAAAATTAATTTTACCTGTTACTCCAAAGAAAATAGTGCTGTCAAATTTTCTTGAAGACGATAAAGAGCAAGTTCTATTTGAAAAGAATTTAGTGGTTGTTCCAACTAAAAAGAATGAAGTGAAAACAATTAAAATTTATTTCTAAAATTAAATTCCTTCTTTCTTTTAGAGAAGATTAAGAGTGGGTTTATTATGAGTTTATTGCTGGGCATCGATGTAGGTACAACCGGAATCAAGGCAATTTTGATTAATGAAAAAGGTGAATTGATTTCCAGTGTAATAACAGAATATCAATTCTTTACTCCTTTCCCACTGTGGGCTGAACAAGCTCCACAAGACTGGTGGAACGCAGCAAAACAAAGCATCAATAAAGTTTTGGAAAAAGCCGGCGCTAAAGGAAAAGATATAAAAGGAATTGGACTTACCGGACAAATGCACGGTTTAGTACTTCTTGACAAATTCAACAAAGTAACCCGCCCTTGCATTATGTGGAATGATCAGCGCTCAGCGCCACAGTGCGCTTCCTTAACAGAAAAAATTGGCGCTGAAAAAGTTTTAGAATTAACAGGAAATAAAATCCTTCCGGGATTTACACTTCCAAAATTAATTTGGGTGAAAGAAAACGAACCGCAGGTTTATGAGCGCATCTCCAAAATTCTTTTACCAAAAGATTATTTAAGATTTTGCCTAAGCGGCAAATTCTTTTCTGATGTTTCCGATTCTTCCGGTACTTCAATGTTCAATGTTGGCAAGAGAGAATGGTCAACAGAAATTTTGAATGAACTTAACATTCCTATTGAATGGCTACCAACTGTTACTGAATCTACAATCATCAGTTCTTATGTTAACAAGTTTGCATCAGAGGAAACAGATTTGCTTGAAGGAACTCCAATAGTAAGCGGAGCTGGAGATCAGGCAGCACAGGCATTCGGTTCAGGAATATTTTCGGAAGGAACAATTTCTGTAACTATTGGTACATCGGGAGTTGTGTTTGCTGCCGCCGATAAATTTTATTATGAACCAGAAGGAAGATTGCATGCATTCTGTCATTCGGTACCGGACAAGTGGCATTATATGGGCGTAATGCTTTCCGCAGGTGGAAGTTTGAAATGGTACCGTGATACATTCTGTAATGAAGAAAAGCTTCTTGCAAAAGAAAAAGGAATTGATGCTTACGATTTGATGATGAACGATGCTGAAAAAATTCCTGCCGGTTCAGATGGATTAATCTTTCTTCCTTACCTAAGCGGAGAACGCACACCATATCCAAATCCAAATGCACGCGGAGTTTTTTTTGGTGCTACTATTCGTCATACAAAAGCACATTTTACACGCGCAGTTGTAGAAGGAGTTACATTCGGTTTGCTTGATTCTCTTGAATTGTTAAAAGAACAAAATATTTCTATAAAACAAGCAAGAGCCTCCGGCGGCGGGGCGCAGAGCAAATTGTGGCGGCAGATTCTGGCAGATGTTTTTAATACTGAGATAGTAACTGTTAATGTAACTGAAGGAGCAGCTTATGGAGCAGCGCTTCTGGCGGGAATCGGAACCAAGGTGATTCCTGATATAGATTATATTTCAAATAATATTATCAAGGTAACCTCATCAACACAGCCGAGTGCTAATTCAGAAATCTATAAAAAGTATTATCCCCGTTATCGCAATTTATATAAATCATTAGAAAAGGAATTTGATTTAATAACTGAGCTTAATGCTAAGTAAATATTTGATCCAGATAAAATGGATTATACTTATTCAATTTAAAAATATGGCGCTTCTCTAAATAGATAAAACCGCGAGGCAGGAAATGAATCTTCATCAGGTTGATATTATTATTATTGCAGCTTATATGCTGGCAATGATTCTTCTTGGATTTATAATTCAAAAGAAAGCTACTAAACATCCTGAAGCATATTATCTTGGAGACAGGAATATTCCCTGGTGGATGCTTGGACTTTCCGGCTGCTCAAGCTACATTGATATTGGTGGAACGATGGCGTTGGTTGGTGCAATGTTTTATCTTGGATTAAAGTCAATTTGGATGACTCACATATTTTGGGGTTGGCTAATAATATGTTTTTATATGGCGTTCCAGGCAAAATATATTCGGCGTTCCGGTGTTATGACTTTTGCTGAATGGAATGAAACCCGCTTTGGTACAACTAAAGATGCAGAGTTTGCAAGAATTGCAGCAGCATCTTTTCTGCTTGTATTAATGGTTTGCAATCTAATGTTCATGGCAGTAGGAACAGGAAAATTTGCCGAAGAGTTTTTACCGTTTGGGAAAATCGAGTCCACCGCAATTGTATTTGCTGTAGTAGGAATATATGTAACGATGGGCGGATTTTTTGGCGTTATTCTTACAGATATTTTTCAAACAATGCTGATTGCAATTGGGGCAATTGTACTTACGGTTCTTGCATTCCAGAGTGGCGGGAATGATTTTATCTTAGCAAAAAATCCAGAATGGTATTCACTTATGCCAAGCTGGCAGCTTTGGGGTGGTTATTTAAAAGAAGCGGCACCGGCTTATCATCATTTTAATATGTTTGGACCGGTAATGCTTGCTGGATTTTCCTGGCTTATATTCCGTGTGCTTGCTGGTCCAAATGTCTGGGATTTTCAATTCTTTCTTACAACAAAAAGTCCCAGAGATGCATCTCTTGCTGCTGGGATGTGGACTGTCGGTTACACACTTCGCTGGATTATTGCCTGCGCTTTTCTTGCACTCGGTATCCATTACTTTGGAGAACAGGCGGCAACAAATCCGCAATCCTTCGATGCGGAGAAAATCATGCCCTTTGTTTTGAAGAAACTTCCTGTTGGAATGCAGGGATTATTTATGGCGGTTCTGCTTGCTGCTTTAATGTCTACACTTAGCGCAATGATAAATGTTACCAGTTCAGTGGTTACAAATGATTTTCTAAAAAGATATTTTGCAACCAAGCTTAAACCAAAACAGGTTGTTAGATATGGGCAAGTTGCCTCGGTATTTGCGATTGTTCTCGGATTTATTTTCAGTCTTTTATTTAAAGATATTATTACAGCCTGGGAAACGATGATCTTTGTTGTAGTAACAATGATTCTTGTTCCAGCTACTTTCCGTTGGCATTGGTGGCGGTTCAGCGCTAAAGCATTTGTGTGGGGAATGATATCCTCGGCAATTATTATTATGCTTCAAAAGTTATTTTTTGCTGAATGGTCTTCGGCGCTTACACTTGCTGTAGATACCATTGGATCATTTATAGCAACTACTATAATCTGTTTTCTTTTCAAACCAACTGATATGGAAGTGCTTGTTAAATTTTATTCAAGAGTCCGCCCGTTTGGATTTTGGAAACCAGTTCGGTTGGAAGCTGAGAAACGCGGTTTGGTTCCGCTTAATGATAAAATGCCTGCAATGGATGGACTGAATGGAATAATAACCATTTTTTTCCAAATGTCACTTGCACTAATTCCGTTTTACTTGATTCTCCAATTTTGGGGAAATATGCTTATTGTAATTGGAATATTTTTAATCTTAAGCGTTGTCCTTTATTTCACATGGTACAAAAATCTGCCATCGAAAGATGAAGTGTAAAATGAAATCCCCAAAAACAATTTTGTTGAAGAAATCAGATCCAAAAAATTGGAAATTGGAAATTGGAAAATGGAAATTAGAAATTAGAAATTGGAAAATGGAAATTGGAAATTGAAGATTGAGCTTCTATACAATGGAATAATTCACTAAAAATTAAATAATGAGTTTATTATGAGTGAATCAGGTGCTGTAAAATATTTTACTGATTTAGAGTGTTGGAAATTAGGAAGAAAGGTCAGACAAGAAATTTATAAAGTTGTTCGTATTCTTCCAGACGAGGAAAAATTTGATCTTGCTCCACAGTTGAGAAGAGCTGGAGTATCAATAACCGCCAACATTGCCGAAGGATTTGGAAGATATCATTATCAGGAGAACATTCAATTCTGTAGACATAGCCGAGGCTCACTTTATGAAACACACGATCATCTAACCACTTGTCTTGATGAAAACTATATTGATAAAAATAAATTTGATGAATTAACTATATTAATTGAACAAACAGCAAAAACCTTAAACGGTTATATCCGTTGGTTAAACAAGCAAAAGGGGAAATTGGTAAAATAGAAATTTGAATTTGGAATTATAGACTAAGAATTCGAACTTAAGCTGATTAGAATTGTTTTTTAAAAATATAATTTGGTATTCAATTTTATCGATATCTGGTTTCCAATTTCCAATTTCTAATTTCCAATTTCCAGATTCAAATTGTTTTCAGGATAATCATGAAGAAATACAAGGTTCACCTAATCTGCAATGCGCATCTCGATCCGGTCTGGCAATGGCGGTGGGAAGAAGGATGCGCGGAAGCATTGGCAACATTCAGCAATGCGGTTCAAATTCTTAAAGAGCATAATGAATTAATTTTCAACCATAATGAAGCGGTGCTTTATCAGTGGGTGAAGAAATATAATCCAAAGTTATTTATTGAAATTCAGAAGCTGGTTGAAGCTGGACGATGGTGCATAAGCGGTGGATGGTATTTACAGCCCGATGTAAATATGCCTGGAATTGAATCTATCATTCGGAATATAATTGAAGGAAGAAGATTCTTTAATGATCATTTTAATGTCGTTCCAAAAGTTGCTTACAATTTTGATTCTTTCGGTCATTCTGGTGGTTTACCTCAAGTGCTTAAACTTGCTGGATACAAAATGTACATCCATATGCGTCCACAGCATCCGGATTTAATTCTTCCTTCTAACATCTATCAGTGGCAGGGAGTTGATGGTTCTGAAATTCTTGGTTACAGGATTGAAGTTGGACTTTATCATACAGAGTATGAAAACATTGAACAAAGATTGAAAGAAGGAGTAGATCTCTCACTTAAATTAAATCGTGATGTACCATTATTTTGGGGAATTGGAAATCACGGTGGTGGTGCAACCAGAGAAGATTTAAGAAAGATTGATGAGTTTATAAAGAGAGAAAACAGAGTTGAGATTATTCACAGTACCACAGAAAAATTTTATGAGGCTATAAAAGAATTTGTTGCGGAAGCACCAGTTGTTAAAGGAGATTTGCAAAAAATATTTACCGGCTGCTACACTTCACTTTCAAGATTAAAGCGAGGTGAACAAAAAAGTTTAGCTCAACTTCTTCAAGCAGAAAAATTATCATCAGCATCGTGGTGGCTAAATAATGCAAAATATCCTGCAGATGTTTTACAGGAGATGTGGAATGATCATCTCTTCAATGATTTCCATGATATTCTCCCCGGCAGTTGTATTGAGCCTGCGGAAAAAGATGCTCTCGATTTATATGGAAAGGTTTCGGAACAATCCAGACGATTGATGCTCGCTGCAGCAAACTCATTTAATCAGGGCGAATATCAAAGTTTATATTTACCTGTAACTGTTCTCAATTCTAATTTTTCATTAACAAAACTTCCTGTTGAAGTTGAATGTATGATTTCCTATCGACCAAAGTGGGAAGGTGTGTGGCATTTAAAATTGTTTGATCTTGCCGGAAAAGAAATTGACTGTCAGGAAGAACAACCCGAAGCTTTGCTTCCGTTTAATGGCTGGCGAAGGAAAATATCTTTTATGGCAGAGCTGCCTAATGTTGGCGTTTCAAATTATAAGATTGAAGTATTGCCGGGTGAAAAGAAAAAGGCGGAAGCGAAACCTAAAATAAATTATCAGTTTGATGAAACAACTGGATTGATTAATCAATTGTTTATTGACGAAGTAAATTGTCTTTCGGGAAATCTTTTTGAACCGATGGTTATTGAAGATAATGCTGATTCCTGGGGAACAAACCAATGGAGTTACAGAAATGTAATCGGCAAATTCAAGCTAATAAATGGAAGTCATCGTGAAATAGAAAATGGTTCCATCAGAAAAATTACCCAATCCATTCTTGAGTACAACCACAGTAAGATTGTATTTCATACAATAGCTTATTCTGATTGGAATGTGTTGGAATTTAGATTAAGAATTTATTGGAATGAAGAAAGAAAAAGATTAAAACTTTCCATACCAACCATCTTTAAAAATGAAAAGTTGCTTTGCGAAGTTCCCGGTGGAGCTATAGAGCGACCGGCAGATGGAGAAGAACATGTTAATGGAAGATGGATAATGGTTAACCCACCTGACGGCAAGACGGGTGGAAATCGAGAAACTGAGAATGATATTGAAGATTTTGGCTTTGCGATAGTTCATAATGGTCAGCACGGATTTGATAATAAAGATGGTGAAATACGGTTATCTGTTCTTCGAAGTTCAGCTTACTGCCACGAGCAGGGATTTAAGATTGAACAATTTCCCAGCAGAAAATTCAGCGATATTGGTGTACACGAAGTAAGGTTGCTATTAACTGTTGGTGAAAAGAACAAGGTTTTGAAATCCTTATCCTCTCTTGTCGATTGGCTGAATGCTCCACCGATTGCTTATGCTCATTTACCAATTGGAAAGTCATTATCAAATAACAAGCTGCTTTCAATTTCTCAATCACACATTCAACTGCATGCTATAAAAAAATCTTTTGAGGGTGAAGCATTGATTTTAAGATTGCAGAATTCTGTTGGCAACCAATCCGATGCAGATATTGAATTCTTTAAACCAAAGTTAAAATTTCATTTGAACTTTGAACCGTTCGAAATAAAAACCATCAGGTTAGAAAAAGATGGAAGATGGAAAGAAGTAAACTTAATTACAGAAGAATAATTTTATGAAATATTTATTTGCGAGAAATATAACCAGGAAATTTAATTTCCTTTATCAGCAATTTTCATTTACAATTCTGGTTAATAGAAAATTCTTAGTCAATCTGCAATCTTCATATTTCCAATTTCTAATTCCTAATCTTGTGATTTTATTTTTTAGTTGCACTACAGTCTTTGCCCAGGAAGTAATCAAAATTCCCGATGATGGTTGGCGGTTGTGGTGCGATACTTCTGCACAATGGCAGAACGATAAACTTTATCTTCCGGATGAATTTGAATTAAAAGATCTTCTGGCAAATCCACCAAGCGGAGGCTGGGATGTATTGAATGATAATTCCGGGATCCCGGTTAAACTACCTTCCACGATAGAAGAACATTACTGGGGCAAATTTGGATATAAACCTTACACGGATGGCGAGTATTGGTTTGGTAGAGAAGACAATCAGGTTAAGAATGGAAATTACCTTGGGGTTTCCTGGTGGTGGACTAACATTGATATTCCTAAAAGTTTTGAAAGTAAAAAAGTAATTCTTTTTATTCGCGGAGCACGACTAAGAGCGGAGGTATATCTTAATCAAAAATTGGTCGGTTACAATATTATAAACGAAGTTTCGTTTAAGTGTGATTTAACTGAAGCGATTAATCCTGGCAAAAAAAATCTTCTGGCGATCCGGATTACAAATCCCGGCGGCAGGCTTGATTGGGCGGACACTCAATTACTTAAATGGGGAGAATACAGTTTTCAAAAAAGCCATGGCTTTGGTGGATTAGACAGAGGAATTAAAATAACTGCACACAATCCAATTTATTTTGATGACCTATATGTTTTGAACAATCAAACTGTAAATAGGATATCGGTAATTTCAAAAATTCAGAATTCTACAGCAGAAGATTTTAAATGTAAACTTCAGATAGAAGTGATTGATCCTGCAAAATCAAATCAAGTTGTTGCTACTACAGAAAAAGAATTATTTGTAAAAGCAAAAGAGCAAGAAGTTATTTCCACTGATATTGTTTATGATAAAGCTGAATTGTGGAGCGACAAAAATCCAAAGCTTTATAAACTAAAAACAAAAATTGTTACTGATAAAAAAGAAGGTGAAGTAGAAGAGATCAATTTTGGTTTCCGCTGGTTTGAAGCTGATGGAATTGGAACCAACGCTATGCTGCGGCTAAATAAAAATCGTATCAGGTTGTATTCTGCAATATCGTGGGGATTCTGGGGTTACAATGGTTTATGGCCCACGCCAGAACTTGCAGAAAAAGAAGTAAAAGCCGCTAAAGAATTAGGAATGAATTGTATTCAATTTCATCGCAATGTTGGCAAAGCCGAAGTTTTAGATGCTCAGGATCGTTTGGGGCTGCTACGTTATATGGAGCCGGGTGGTGGACAATCAGCGCTTGGAGAAAAATATTCTATGTATGCAAAATCACCCACAGAAAAAATTGATGATTCCGGAAAAAATGGTGATTCAAATTCATTTGCTGAAAAATATATGGAAGAGAAAATAGTTCGTATGATACAGGATCACCGCAATCATCCATCATTGATTTTGTATTGTGTGCAGAATGAAATAAATCCCGACTTAAAAAATCCGCGCATCTTTCATCTTATAAAGAGAATGCACCAGGAAGATCCAAGTAGAATTGTAATTTTAAAATCAGGAATCCCACCTAACAACCAGGTTTGGATGAAACCATATGATGATAGAGTTTATTATGACAGCGGAAATGGATTCAGCGGTTGGTGGGATCAGCACACAGTTGGTGGTCCTGGTGTTTGGCGCGATGATATGTATAAAAATCCAGAAGACTTTACTCATCGTTCAACAAACCAAAAAGAAATTGTTACCTGGGGAGAAATGCTTGGTTGCGCTGTTCCGGATAATCATCCAATATTGATTGAGCAAATAAAAAATCATGGCAGCAGTTACGATTTGGAAGATCATGAAGTTGTACTGGAAGCATACGAAAAGTTTATTGATAAGTGGAATTTCCGTTCAGCTTTCAAAACAACAGAAAATCTTTTTAAGGATATTGGAAACAAGAGTTATGATTTTTGGGGAAGAGTCGTTGAATCGGCAAGGTTATCTGATGAAAATGATTTTCTTGTAATGAGCGGATGGGAATCGACAGCAATCGAAAATCATTCTGGCTTGGTGGATAATTTGCGCAACTTCAAAGGTGATCCGAACCTAATCAAATCAAGATTAGCTTTAGCTAAACCAACAATTAAGTTTAGATCTTTGGTAATCCCAATAGGTGGTAAAGCTGTTTTTGATATTTACTGGATGAATGAATTGAACCATCCACTTGGAACGCGGCTGCATTTCTTTATGACTGATCCTTCTGGTAAACGGGAAGATCTAAAAAAATATGAAGTGCTAAATTTTATTAAAGATCAGTTCGTTTATAAAATTGCTGTTGGTGAAGAAACGCCGGTTCTTAACCAAGTGGGCAAATACAAATTCGTGCTTGAACGAGGTGCAGATACATCAATGAGAGCGGAGGAGGAAATTCTTGTTGTTGATCCTACAGGTGAAGGAAAGCTGCCCAACTCTGTTGCAGTAATAAGTGATGATGAAAAATTTATTCAAGCAGTAGGTTCACTTCCTGGAGTTCTGGCTGAGAAATATAATCCTCAAAAAAAATATGAAGCCGCAATAATAACAACGCGATTGAAATATGGTTGGCGCTCAGAGGTCGACTCAACAACAGAAATTCAAAACACTGATGACGATGTGCTGTTCCATACTGAAAGCTGGGGGTATTGGGAAAACCTGGAATATGTATTTAGCGATCTGCCGAAGGGAAAAGCAAAAGTTACTCTTCGCTTTGCGGAAGTAACTTTGAACAAACCTAAAGCAAGAATATTTGATGTTGCTATTAACGGAGATACTGTTTTGAAAAATTTCGACATCTTTTCTGAATCAGGCGGAAGAAATATTGCGATAGATAAAATTTTTACAATCGATGTGCCGGATGGTGTAATTAAAATTACAGTTCCAAAGCTTACTACTAATTATGGAAAATTCAGCGCACTAAAAATTGAAGCGGGTGAAGCTGTAATTGCAATTAATTGTGGAGGGAAACCTTACAAAGATAAAAATGGTTTGATCTGGAAAAAGTATGAGGCAAAATTAAATCTGGATGAAAAGATTTTAGAAAAAGTAAAAGAAGGAATGTCTCTGCTTGTATTACCAGAAGGCGAAGATGCCTCGCTTGCTTACGGAAGGAAGTTGGGTGATGCCGGGGCTTTTAATTTTATTGGTCACGTTGGTGAAACACGTGCCCCCTGGATGGGTTCCTGGTATTTTGTCCGAAGCCATCCGGTTTATAGCGGCTTACCGGTTAATTGTGCAATGGGAAGTTATTATCAAGTTCCGGTAGATGGAGCAGATGGAATTTTACTTGATGGTGAAAACGTAGAAGTGTTTGCAGGATATGGAAGAGATCACGATAGAAACATAGGTGCAGCTAGTTTTTCATCTAAACTTGGGAAGGGCAAAATCTTATTCCATACAATTCCGGGAATAATTTCTGGAATGAAAGGAACTCCGGAAGGAATACATCCGGTGATGTTAAAAAGGTTAATGATGAATTCTTTGAGATATTTGAGTGAAAAGTGAAAGGGAAAGTGAAGGGGACGAGTGAAAAGGGAAAGGGAAAAGGGAAAAGTGAAAGGGACGAGGGAAAGGGAAAAGTGAAAGGGGAAAGGGAAAAGTGAAGGGGCGAGTGAAAGAAAAATTTGAAAGAGGAAAAAGATGTGGAAAGTTAAAAGAGGGGAGCAAAGGAGAAATTAATGAATAATATTCTTAAACCCGTTCCTTTAAAATCCGGAATCCTAAATCCCCAATCTCAAATAAATGATGTTGGTTTAATATGAAATTGAACATGAATGACTGGAAGAAAAGTATTATTGAAAGCAAAGAACGGAAAGCTATGCCAGTTATGACACATCCAGGCATTGAAATAATTGGCGCAAAAATAAAAGATGCAGTTCAAAACGGAACAGTTCACTATAATGCAGTAAAAGCTGTTGCAGAAAAATATCCTTCCGCTGCCACCACAATGATAATGGATCTTTCAGTTGAAGCAGAAGCATTTGGTGCAGAAATAAAATTTAGTGATAATGAAGTTCCTGCTGTTATATCTAGAGTTGTGTACGATGAAAGATCAATCACCAATTTAAAAGTACCAGATTTAGATTGCGGAAGATTTGGACAGTATATTACTGCCGCAAAATTAGCTTCTGAGAATATTAAAGACAGACCGGTATTTGCTGGATGTATTGGACCGTTTTCATTAGCAAGCAGGTTATATGATATTACTGAGATAATGACCGCGTTGCTGCTTGAACCGGAATCAATTTGTTTCCTTTTAGAAAAATGTTCGCAGCTTCTTATAAATTATTGCAGCGCTTTTAAAAAAGTTGGAGCAAATGGGATTTTTATGGCAGAGCCTGCCGCTGGTATGCTTTCTCCGGATTCTTGCACAGAATTTTCCTCTGACTTCATTAAAAAAATTGTTGCAGAAGTGCAGGATGAAAATTTCCTGGTTATACTTCACAATTGTGGCAATACAAATTCTCTTTTGGATACAATGCAATCTACCAATGCGGCTGCCCTTCATTTTGGTAACCAGAATGATATTGTAAAATCTTTGAAGCATATTGAAAAGGACAAATTGGTTTTAGGAAACATTGATCCCGCCAGGGTTTTTACGATGTCTGATGCCGAGCAGGTTTATAATATTACTTATAACTTATTGGAAAAAACTTCTTCATTTAAAAATTTTATTTTATCTTCTGGCTGCGATATTCCACCAAACGTTCCAATGGATAACATTGATTCGTTTTATAAAGCTCTGGAAGATTATAATTGCAAAAGAAACGCCGGAAATTAAAAGTGAGATCAAAATAAAAATTAGGAATAAAAAATGCGCCCAGACATTCAAACATTTATTACAACATTAAAACGCGGTAAAGGAAAACATATTCCGCTTTGTGAATTGGGAATTCATCCAATCATTAAAGCAATGCTGATTGGTAGAACTGTAAACGAACTGAAAGATGATGTTGAGTTCTGGTATAAAGCGGGTTATGATTATATCAAACTTCAACCGAAAGCGGATTTTAATCCAGCACAAATTGGATTATCGAAAAACGTTACCTTCAACGAAGACGGTACGATTTTTAGAAAGTGGGCTTCGGAAAGTAAGGGAGTAATAACAAGCTTTGAAGAATTTGAACGCTACGTTTTTCCGAACAAGGAAGATTTTAATTATGAAAATTTTGGAAAAGTAAAATCTCTTCTTCCAGATGGTATGGGAGTTATCGGTCAGTACGGTGATATTTTTACAATGACCTGGGAGATGATGGGCTTTGAAACTTTTTCAATCAGTTTGTTTGAAAATCCTGAGTTGATTGAAGCACTGAACAACAAAGTTGGTGAGCTTGTTCTTAGTATGTTTGAAAATATGGTTCAGCAAGAAAACGTTGATGTACTATGGTACAGTGATGACATAGCTTATACAAACGGGCTGCTTGTTTCGCCAATAATTCTTGATCAGCTATTTTTTCCCTGGTTAAAGAAGATTGGTGATTTGGCAAAACAATACAACAAACCGCTGATTTATCATACAGATGGAATTTTGTATGATGTATTTGATAAAATTATTGAGTGCGGTGTTGACGCCATTCATCCGATAGAACCCAAGTCAATGGATATACTTGAAGTTAAAAAACGTTATGGAGATAAACTTTGTGTTATCGGTAATGTTGAAGTTGATTTGCTTGCACGTGGTACGGTTGAGGAAATTGAAAATAGTGTAAAAGAAAAAATTAAGTCTGTTGGGCAGAGTGGCGGGTACTGCTTAGGTTCAAGCAATAGCATTCCGGAATATGTGAAGTATGAAAACTACCTGGCAATGCTCAGGGCAACGAAAGAATATGGAGATTTGTAAATGAATCGAAGTATCCATCCATTTAAGACGTGTTGATATTAGAAGATTAATCTTATACTGAAATATCGATTCACAAAATCAACAAATGAAAATTTGACAAAGAAAAATTACCCGGTTTATTTTTCTTTAATTACCAAATATTTTCCAATTCCCCAGGCAATTGCAAACAGCAGACTGGTTTGAGCAAACATATGCCAGGTAGAATTTGAAAAGTAAATGTTGTAAGACGTTAGTTTTCCAATTAAACCGAGTGCAAGACTTACAACTGCAAGAATTAAAGAAATGAGAATAATTCTGTCTTTCATAAAACTCTCTTTTGGTTATGCAACTGCAAATTGTAATAAAATTTTATCACTGTCAATAAGTTTTTTTCATTTAAGATAAAAGAATATGAACAGCAGAGATAGAGTTAAAAACATTATTATGCGTAAACCAGCGGAGCGCAATGGCTTCTGGCTTGGTAATCCTCATCCTGATACCTGGAATATTCTTCATAAATATTTTTGGACTACAAATGAAGAAGAACTCAGACAAAAACTGAATGATGATTTTCGGTGGATTACTCCGCAATATTTGGACTCTACTTATCAGCATCCAATGGGTAAGGGAATTTTTGACATTTGGAAAAGAAAACTTGCACATGGTGAATTAGGACCACTTGCCAATTGTATAAGTGTAAATGAAGTTGAAGATTTTGAGTGGCCCAATTTAGATTACTTGAATTTTGATGAATGTCTATCGATTTTGAAAAACATTGGTGATTATTATCGTGCTAGCGGTTTCTGGGCACCTTTCTTTCACGATATAATCGACCTGTTCGGGATGGAAAATTATTTCCTTAAGATGTATACCAACCCCGAAGTTGTTCACGCTGTTACGGAAAAAGTTTGTACATTCTACCTTGAAGCAAACAAGAAGTTTTATTCTCAAGCTGGCGATTTGATTGATGCATATTTTTTTGGTAACGATTTCGGGACACAATTCGATTTGTTATTAAGTCCGGAACAGCTTGAGGAATTTATTATGCCCTGGTTCAGGAAGTTTACCAATCAGGCGCATCAATATGGTTACCAGGTTATTCTTCATTCGTGCGGATCGATATTTAAAGTGATTGAGAAATTAATTGATGCAGGAGTTGATTGCCTTCACCCTTTACAGGCTAAGGCAAAAGATATGAATGCCGAAAATCTTGCCGAGCATTTTAAAGACAGAATTGCTTTTATGGGTGGAATAGATACACAGGATCTTTTAGTGAATGCATCACCGGCTGAAGTTAAGAAAGAAGTAAAAAGAATTAAGGAACTACTTGGACCAAATTTAATTATCAGTCCAAGTCACGAGGCTTTACTTCCGAACGTTCCACCGTGCAATGTTGCGGCGATGGCAGAAGCAGCGGTTGAAATCTGAAGTCAAGTTTCTATCTGGTTATTATTATTTTTCCATTACTAAGTTTTGGAAGATAAAACTGACAGATATTTTCTGCTGTAACTTCTGCCAGAATTTCTTCCGATTCTTTTCCACTCATTAATTTTGCTTTAGTAAATGAAACTGTGTGCCTGAATCTTAAAAAATAATTCCTTTCGTTACCACTCTTAATCTCTACTACCATATTCGCATCACTTCTTTTACAAATAAATTCAGTTTCTCCTTCATCTTCATACAAAATATATTTGCTTTCATTGTCAGGATAAATTTCAATTATCAACGGATCGATGAATGATTCCGGAATTCGGTTTGCCGGCTGCATCATCGGGATGGTTGAACCTCTCTTTACAAATATCGGCATATCTTCCATCGGCATTTCAACTCTAACATTCGCAGTTCCTTTGTAAACTACACCACTGTGATAATCTATCCATTCTCCTTTTGGGAAATATACTATTCTGGAATTGCTGCCATCATATATTGGAGCAATTAACAAAGATGGTCCGAACATATATTCCAAATCCTTATTAAAAGTATTTGGATCATCCGGAAAGATAAGCGGCAGTGCGCGCATCACCGGCATACCGGTTCTACTTGCTTCTATCGCTGTACTGTAGATGTATGGAAAAAGCTGGTAACGCAGATTGATATATTTACGAACATATGCAAGTGCAATTTCTCCAAAATACCATGGTTCTCGCGGGCTATCACCGTGCATCCGACTGTGTGAGCAGAACAATCCAAACTGTGCCCAACGTATATACAATTCCGGTGATGGCATTCCCCTGTAACCGCCAATATCATTGCTCCAGAAAGGAACTCCGCTTAAACCAATTGATAAACCTCCGCGGATTGTGCAGGCTAAGCTTTCAAAATCAGCAGCCGGATCGCCGGACCAACAAGTCGGGTACCTTTGATTTCCTGCTGTACCAGAGCGGCTCCAAACGATGCCATATTTTTTTTCTTCCTTAGTAACTTCAAAAACGGCTTTGTTATAAAGAAGCGGGTAAAGATTGTGCATCGTCTTTCCGGTTTCTCCGTTAAAGAAAATGGCATCTTCCGGAATGTCTTCGCCAAAATCTGTTTTGAAAACATCTGCGCCATCTTTAAAGATTGGACGATGTAAATTCTTGAACCAATCGTAAGCATCAGGATTTGTTAAATCAATTATTACAACTCTTGCGTTCCAGGAATTTTCACTTGATGCTGTTCTAACAATACCATCAGGAAGAGGAACTAATGACAGACCATAATCAATTACGTAAACTTTTCCATTGGAGTGTTTGATAAAATAATTATTTGTAATTCCTTCCCTGTAAAGATCGCTTTCAATAGATATATACGGATGCTCCCACAAACAAACTTTCAATCCTTTTCTGTGAAGACCTTCAATAAAATTCTCTATTTGCGGAAAGGCTTCACGGTTCCATTTGAAGTTACAATATTCTCTCCATTTCATCCACCAGGGATCGATATGAACAACGTCTGCTGGTATATTATAATCTTCAAGTCCTGAAACAAGTTTTTCCATTGCTTCCTGATCGCGGTAAGTTCCACCGGAAGAAATCCACAAACCGAAGGACCATTTTGGTGGTACTGGAGCGTAACCTGTAATATCAGAATATCTTTTTAAAATTTCTTTGGGATTCGGACCATAAATTACAAACACGTCGAGAGTGTTCGCTTCCTGTTTGATTGTATAAGACTGGCATGATTCTGTTCCAATCTCCCAGGTAATTCTTGCGCCGCTGTTAATCAGTAATCCATATCCTATCGTGCTCCAAAGAAAAGGAATATTTTTATACGATCTTTCACTTGTTGATCCGAGCGCATCAACTGTCCAGGATGTTATCTTTTGTCCAACTTTATTAAGCGGAGTAAATTTTTCTCCCAATCCAAAAATGGCTTCATCCTGATTAAGGTTGAAGGATTGTGTAATAACGACAACTTCGTCATTCTCTTTTGCATAACCTAACGGTAGAACAAACTTTCTTCCTAAACCGTCTACGTCTTTATTATTCTCACCAAATACTTCTTTTCCTGTTACATCAAAGAAGTGAATTGAAAAAGGATCTCTGCAAACGGATAATCTTAAGGATGTGCCTGTTACTTCAATTCCATCACCATTGTCAATCACAGTAAGACTAATCGGTTTAATATAATCTTCATTTACAAATTGAGATGGAATAACAATTTTAGCATTTGGCGGGATAAAAGTATAATTCCAAACATCTTTGGAAGCTGCGCGGAAGAGAATCGAGGCTTCCCAACCGTTGGCGGTTATGCAGGAAAGTATCAGAGCATTTCCATTAAGTTTCCAGTCTTTTAGTTTTACGATCCAATCGAAATTATTAGGAGCGTTATAAGGGATTAACATTGTGTAACTCAAATATTAAAGTTCAAAAATCAGAATCAAATCTTTGATTTTATTTATTATCTATTATGATCCGGTAAATTTCATCCAGATCTGTTTCTTGCCAATCGATACCAAGCAATCCGTTGGCGATATCCACATTAATAAACATTCCACAATTCGTTTTACTTGCTTTCAAAATTCGCATTACAAAATCTTTCATACTATTAAATTTAATATCGCGATTGAAACCAATCCGGCAAGCTAATGGTATTCTTCCGCTAAAATGATCAAGAACTTTTTCATAACCCGCTTCACTTGCGCCAAACTCAAGTCCACGCAAGTTTTTTATTTTGTCTAAGCTGCTGAATTGGTGAAGCCAGTTACCACAGGAGTGAATATAGATTCCACCAAACTCTTCAGAAAGTTGATTCAGGTACGGTACATTAAACTCATCGTGCATTTCAGAAGAAATCATTACAGATTCATCGTTGGAGATTGAAATTCCAAATCCATCCGGAAGCCAAGGTTGGAACATACTTGGAACGAATTCTACACCAGATTTTTTTACAATTTCTCTCTGCGTTTTTATAAAGTCAATCATTATTTCCGTTACTATTTTTAGCAGGTAATGTACTTCTTCAGGATTTGTATGCATCGCCATTAGTAAGTTGCTGTGTCCAAAAATCAATGCGGCATTATCAAGTGGTCCCTGAACATCAGTTAACCTAATCGGAATTTTTCCATTAGTCTTTTCAATAAAATATTTAGTGTAATCAAGAATTCTTCCCAATTCACCATCGGTAACGGATGGTTTGTTTATTTCATAAACTTTCATTGGATCATCATTTATTATTGCTTTAACGGAAGGGAAATCTTTTTCCCACCACATTACCTGACAGCCGAAAGCAGACGGGAAGGCAATTACTCCAAGTGAAGGACAAAGTGAAGGAATATAATCGCCTTTTAATTTAAGTTGTCCGGATATTTCTTCTAACTGAGCATTCAAATATTTTTCCGGATCGAGTAATCGATCTTTAACTGTATCGGTTCCATCTGTAGAAAACAGTGCACTCTTAACTGATTTCCCACCTTTAATTTTTGGACCTACATAACCAATCATATATGCAGGGCGCTCAATGTTTTCTAAATTCCAAAAAAGATTTAAATAATCTTTGCTGGAATTTATTTGCTGATTGAAAATTGTAAGATCAAATTTTTCTATTTATTCCTCCTGTATTGTTCAGCAGCTTCCATCATAGCGTTTATATTCTCAATCGGAGTACCGGGTGGAATGTTATTTCCATCCTGAAGAATGAATCCATTATATGAAGACAACTTTTCTATTACTCGTTTGCATTCATTTTTAATTTGTTCTGGTGTACCTGAATGAATTAACATCGGATTAACATTACCAACCAGAACAACCTTTCCTCCCATAACTTCAGCGATATAATCGAGATCAACCTGGTAACCAAAACCCTGGAGTTCGTTTATTCTAAGTTCATCTCTAAAGATTTTTAAAAGGTGATCGCTCTTTCCGCACATATGCAGGGAAAGATAACCATCAAAATTATTGCGTAGTTTTTTTTCATAAGGAAGAACAATATTTCTAAACTGTTCTTCTGAAAGTGATACTGCCAGATCATCCGTCCAGGCAAAATCTTTTGGTTGCGGTAATTTTTCTTCTTCCCAACAAAAGTTTAAGTATTCAATCATTTTATCAGTTACAATTCGCAGTAACTCTTTAACAAACTCTGGTCTTTCGTGAACAGCTTCGAATATTTCCGTGTTACCCATCAGGTCGCCAGCAACACCAAAGGGACCATCGGATGTGTGAGTGAGCGAAGGATTCTCGCCCGGATATAATATATCTCCACCAAGAAAACGAACCGGATATTTATCAGCTACATCTATCATCTCTTTCCTGTATTCAAGCTGCTTAAAGTTTATTCCGTTGTGAATATATTCTATTGCCTCTAATTTCTGTAAATCTATTTCATCTTTAATCCAACCTTTGCCAACCCAGGGGATATCATCATCAGGAAAAATAATTTCGCATCCAAGGCTTCCAGATTCAAATGTATTTTGAAAATCTGTCCACGCTCCAACCCAAGGTCCTGTAATTGAATATGCGTCAGTTTTAATATTTTCTAATAACCACTTTTGGGCAAGGATTTGTGATCGCAGCATTGTTTCCGGGTTGCCGTAATAATCTTTGAAGTTAACACCAACTTGTGGAATTAGGAATCTGTGAGCTATTGCAGGTATAACCGGAACACGATCTGTCGATTGAAAACTCTTTGCTTTGGTAATCCTTTCTTTCCGGTTCGCAAGTTCTTCAACAGAAATGTTTATTTCAATCATAAATTAATTTCGATGTTTCATTTAGAAAAATCATAAATGCACTTTTGTGCTTCATCGGCAAACGCTTTAAGTAATTCCAAATCAGCGTCAAAAAAATGATCGGATGGTGAAAGAATAAAACCGCCGCCTTCGCCGGCATCTCTAAAACATTTGCGCACTGCTTTCCTGGTTTCCTCCGGTGAGCAATCCTTGAAGAAATGAAATTGATCGAAACCACCGATCATGCAAACTTTATTACCAATGCGTTTCTTTGCTTCGCTCAAGACTGTATCTCCACCCATTTCTGTTGGAGTAAAAGTTTCCATCGCGTCTGGATTCATATCTGCAATCAATTCAAGGAAAGGCATCATTCCACCACAAGTGTGGTAAACAATACGTTGCCCTGCTTGGTGAGCAAGATCGATTAATGGTGCATCGTATGGTGCAACAAATTCTTCAAATATATTTGGTGAAATAACTGTGCTTGAAGCATCTCCACCGCCATGTTCAATTAAATCGTATTTAGCACCTTTAAGAGATTGAACATAAACTTTCTTTTTTTCAAACAGGATTTTAAGAAATGTGTGAACCCATTCCGGATCTTCAAATGTTGCCATTATTAAATTTTCAATTCCGTATAGTACCGAAGCATCCTGCCAGCAACCAGATTGACCATAGACATCAAAGAAATTTATTAAACCGCGTATCAATCCTCTTTCACCGAATGCATCGGCTTGTTTATTTATTTGTTCAACATCGCACTTCGGTGCAACCGCATACTCAGCAATAATTTCTATATCCGATTTTTCTTTTATCAGTCGTTCAGAAACCCAAGAAGTATATTGATTGCTCTGAAGAACCATGGAAAGCTTTTTTTTTGGAGTAACAAAATTATAGCGGATTGTTTTATAAACATCATCCTCAATTTCTTTAGTGAATATTCTCCAGTTATCAGTCGAGATTCTTCTTGCCTCCAGGTAGCCTGGAGTATGGTTAGGATCGTAATATTCACCAACAGCTTCATCGGGTTTGTATGCCTGCACCCAGCAAATTGGATCCAAACCAAAATGATCAAAGAAATCCTGGTTAGAAATTCCGTTCATATATGTATTTAGAAAATACTCCATTATATGGTGGGTGGTTACAGGAAGTCTGTCCGGTACTTTTCTGGCAAGAGCTGTTAAGAATCTTTGCTTCGATGTCATTTTAAGTTGCCATTTTTAAAAGAATGGATTTTTTCATTAGACTGTGTTTAAAAAATTACTCCGGCTGTTAAAACTAAATTTGCAAAAGGAGTCGCTTCGCCTGTTTTAACAAAAGTAATGTTTTTTTCTAATGCATTAACTTCCAGAAATTCTTTATGCGAAATTTTTTGAATCTTTATTCCTTCAGGAATAAGATCCGTAATTCCCTTCAGAATATGCGGACTTCTAATTTCCATTTCGTTGGTAACCAGCGCACCTTCAATCTTCAATTCTTCAAGGATTACTTTTAATGTATCTAAAACCCTTGGAATATTTACTGTTAAAGAAACATCAACTATTCTTGCACCGAAGGGAATTGGATAACCGCTATCGCATATTGCTAATTTGTGTCCATGACCTGTACCAGCAATAACAGATGCAAGTTGTGAATTAAGGATTCCACCCTTTTTCATTTTATTACTCCGAAAAAAAATTATTTAAACTTACAGAGTTAATTCAAATAACTAAGTTTAGTAAATATTTGAACAGGAACTCACTCAAACAAACTAATTTATTTTTCTTTTCTTCTAAAGCAGGATTCCATTTCGCAAATAGAGCATTGATAATCAAGTTTCTTAACCTGATTTCCCAGACCAATTACACCGCTGACGGATTTTATTGGAATCATCAAAGCGCTGCTTGTAAGTGTAATTCCACAAAAGTTTTTGGGTAAAAGAGAAAATAATTTATGCTGTTCCTGAACCTTCCAGCCGCAGTAACCGGGGCTATACCTGTTAGTTGATTTTAATCCCTTGTCATCAATTACATTTTGTAATTTTATCTCCAAAAGATCAACCGCACCTTCAACAACCTCTGAACCAATGGCATCAATTATATATCCCTTAAGAATGTCTTCTCCTTTTAATAATTCTTTGGACCATTGTTCTAAAAGATGTCCAGCGGTTGCTGTAAATATTGCCACGCTTGTACTTTTCTTAAGCTGCTTTGCAATGATGGATCCTGAGTTGAATGAAATATTATCAATTGTGAACGAATCTTTTTTTTCTGAAATTTCAAAAGAATTAATGATTCGAAATCCCGCACGGATTTTTAAATAACCAGGTAAAACTGTAAGTATTTCTTCTATTGAACGAATAACGGGTTGGGGAACAGAATTATTTTTATAACCTAAAGCTCTAACAATTATTGATGGAGAAATAACAATGTCCGAGATGGAAAATGAAAATTCGAATATATCTTTTAACATGCAATAAAAACTTCTCTTTGAATTAATTTCTATGCTACCATCGAATTTAAATATTCCAATGCACCTTGCGGATCCGGTGAATAAACGTCCGCGCCAATTTTATTCGCGAACTCGTTTGTTAATGGTGCGCCTCCAACCAATACTTTAACTTCAGGGTGAGCTTCCTTTATTTTATGAGCGATTGTTTCCATATTTTGCATCGTGGTTGTAAGAAGTGCGCTTAATCCAACAGCATTAACTTTAAATTCATTTATTGCATTAATAAATTTATCTGCACCGGCATCCACTCCAAGATCAATAACTTTCCATCCACCGCCCTCGATAACCATCGATACAATATTTTTCCCGATGTCGTGCAAGTCGCCTGTAACCGTACCAAGCACTATCGAACCTTTATGTTTAACTTCACCACTTTGGAAATATGGCTTAAGCAATTCCATTGCAGCCTTCATTGCTTTGGCAGAGATCAATACATCGGGGACAAAGATTTTATTTTCCCTAAATTTTTCACCAATATGCTTCATACCAATCATCAATCCATCGTTTAGAATTGATTGTGGTGGCAATCCTATTTCTAATGCTTTTTTTGTTAATTCAAAAGCGCCATCTTGCCCTTTCAGGTCCGGCGGGTAAGGTGATTGAGCATTAATTTTTCCCCGCTCTACACACACAGAGATTTTTTCAAGAAGTTCATTCATTTAGCAGCTCTATTTTGTGAATTGTTATCGTTAACATAAAATTCATTTGCAATTCTAACACTAAGAAGTAAAAGAATCAACACTATAATTAAAAAAAATAGTAACTGGTAAAATTGGATTTTGGAGGAAAACCCACGACCTGTATCGTGGGTTTATTTGTAATTTAAATCAGAAGATATTTAAATTTAGCTCTTTACATTTTGTTCTTTAATTACCGTCATGGCAGAAGCAATCATACCTGCAATATCGGAAAAGTTAGCAGGAATAATAACAGAATTATTTGTCTTAGCTAAATTTGCAAATGCACCAATATATTGTTCTGCAACTCTTAGGTTAACAGCATTCATTCCGCCATGTTCATTAATTGCGGTGGCTATTTCTCTAATTCCCTTTGCGGTTGCAAAGGCAACACGCTCAATTTCCTGTCCGCGTCCTTCAGCTTCATTAATTCTTTTTTGTTTTTCACCTTCAGATTTAGCAATCATTTCCTGTTTATCACCTTCAGCACGATTTATCTTTGCCTGTTTATCACCTTCCGATTCAGCAATCAATGCCCGCTTCTCCCGTTCTGCGCGCATCTGTTTTTCCATTGCATCTTTAATGCTTTGTGGAGGAACGATGTTTTTTACTTCGTAGCGGGTTACTTTTACTCCCCATGGCTCGGAGGCTTTATCAACCGCTTCCACAATAGTTACGTTTATTGTATCCCGTTCTTCAAAAGTTTTATCCAATTCCAGCTTTCCAATTACACTTCTCATTGTAGTTTGAGCTAACTGTGTAGCGGCAAACTGGTAGTTATTAATTCCGTAGGATGCCTTCATCGGATCAATAACCTGAAGATATAAAATTCCATCTACTTCAACTGAAATATTATCCCTGGTAATGCACATTTGAGATGGAACATCGAGCGCCTGTTCTTTAAGTGTAAGTTTGTATGCAATTTTATCTACAAAAGGAATTAGAATATGAAAACCTGCTTCAAGAGTTGCGTTGTATTTGCCAAGTCGTTCAACAATGAAAGCTGAGCGCTGGGGAACAGTTCGAATAGTTTTTAGAAAAACTATGAACGCAAAGAATATTATACCAATTAGAATAAAAGTGATTGGATCCATTTTAACTCCTAAAATTTATTGTAAATTTTTTGAATTGACGCAAGAATGATCCGAAAGTATTCCATTTAAACTGTCTTTACTTTTAAAGTTAAACTTTCCTTGCTGATTATTTCCACGGTTGACCCCGCTTTAATTTCATTATCAGCATCTGCATTCCAATAAGTACCATGCAGTTCAACTTTTCCTTTTTTGGGTGGAGAGATTGTTTCAACAACAATTACAGTTTCTCCAATATAATCCTCTTGATTTTCACCTTTGTTGATTTCAGTTTGTTTTTTTCCGCTGAAAAGTTTGTTAACATATTTTCTAAGCGTAACTAAAAATAAAACTGAAGAAAGTATAAATACCATTAGTTGAACATCGATTGAAAAACCAAACACCAGAAATAGCAATGCGGTTAACCATGCCCCCATTCCAAAAAACATTAAAACTAATCCTGGAACGGCTAATTCTAAAAGAAATAAAACTAAACCAATGATAAACCAGATTATAGCAGGATTATTCCAATCCATAATAACTCCCAGTTAGTTTGTTTTGATAACGCATAAATAATACCAAGAGAAAATTACAAAGAATAAATGATGGACACAATTAGTATAGCTATATCTGAAATTTTGTGCTTCTTGTTTTATCTTTCACAAGTTATCAAAATCCAATTCTTCTTCTTTTTGGTTCAGGCAAAGAAGGTGGCGGCATAAGTTTTTTAATTTCATCAAGTATATGCAAAATTGCTTTTTCATGAATGTTTAATCGGTCAGTCAAATTTTTTTCTAACTCTTCCAACTTGTTGGATAAAACTTTGCTTGCTGAAAATGTTTGACGCATTTTGATAAAAGCTCTTACAATGAATAGACTCATTTGAATTGCCCTATGACTATTCAAGACGTTTGCCGCCATAATTGTTCCATGTTCTGTAAAAGCATAGGGAAATGTACGTCTGCCACCTCGACCAGTTTTTGACATCGCAATTTGCGATTTCAAAGAATTATACTCATCCTTTGTTAACTGAAATAAGAAGTCTTCAGGAAACCGCTCACGATTACGTTTAACTGCTTCATTAAGACGGTAGGTGGGAATCCCATAAATTTTCGCCAAATCAAAATCTAAGATTACTTTTTCTTCGCGTAGATTAAAAATAATTGTGTCGATATTAATAAGAAGTTCAGTTGTGTTGTGCTTAGATTTCATAAATATTTCCCCAAAAGTTTTAAAAATGTTTAATAACACTAAGAAAATTACAAAGAATAAATGATGGACACAATTAGAAAGGGAATTATAGGTTGATGAGGATATTTCCGTTCTTCATTCTGGTATTTTAATACCACCGTCAGTTATTCCAAATTATATATCCAACGGTGGTAGAAAAAATATACCTAAATAGTTTTGCTTGTTTTTATTTCTCCAATATCTGCGAAAAAGCTGCGTAGATAGCAGATGCCCCACAAATTAATCCTTCGAAGCCGGCAATCGTTTTAATTGTAGTGTTACCGGTAATATCAGAAAGTGCCAGAAGGAAATAGAGTATTGTTAGGGACGCAAACACAAATTGCAATTTTTTTGAAAGTTTTAAGGTGCCAATGAACATAAAGGCAGTGAATATTCCCCAAAGTAAAAGGAAGGCTGCCATTGCGATATTATCAGGAGCAGTTCCCCAACCAATTTTTGGCATTACCAATAATGCCACTAAAGATAACCAGAAAAATCCGTATGATGTAAAAGCTGTTGTTCCAAATGTATTTCCTTTTTTCCATTCCATCATTCCGGCTATAACTTGTGCAATTCCTCCATAAAAAATTCCCATTCCAAGAATCATTGTATCCAGCGGAAAGAATCCAGCATTATGAAGATTTAATAGAACGGTTGTCATTCCGAATCCAAGTAAACCAAGTGGAGCGGGATTTGCCGTTGTATCTTTAATTATTGTCAGTTCATTTTTGGAATTTGATTTACTGGAATCATTCTGCGCCACTGAAGCCTCCTTTGCTTTTTATATTATTTTGCTGTTAAAATATTGCTTGGCAAAATATACTGTTTACAAGTTAAAGTCAATTTCGGCTTTTGCGATAGTAAAATAAATTTTTAGTTTTTCCCCAATTGATTTTTTGTTATTAATAATCCCCCCCAAAAAATTGTTGGAAACTCAAAATGGATGTTCGAAAGAAAGATATAAAAACAATCCGGTTCTTGCCTCTGCATTAGTAATACTTATTGGAACAGCAATTCCAGGAACAACCTGGAGATCACCTATATCAATCGCATAACGTAATCCAGGACTAATAATATTTTCGCTGGTATGAACAGTTTTACCATCTTCGTTTATTTCAGCAAAGTAATTGAAAAGATATTCCATCATAACATTAAAATTATTTTTTGCTAACCAGATTAAACTAATACCGGAAAAGTACGAAACCAGATTCTGTTTTACCGACTGACCCAAAGTATTATAACCTTTAGCATTTGGAATATAAGTTAATCCAACATTGAAATGAGCAATCCAATAATTTGTTAGCCTTTTACTAACCGGCAAATTAAATTGAATTCCAGTTACATCATTTCCTAATCCCTTTTTATAATTTCCAGTGGGAAAAATAATGGAAACGCGTGGGGAAGCGGAAGCCCAATCTTCTTTATAAAATAATTGGTAGCGGTAGTTAACCAGAATATCACCAATACCGGAAACCGAATTGGAATTGTAACTATAGAATGGAATTGTGTAGCTGAGTTGATGCTTTTGACTAAAGAATGGCCACTCCTGAGTGAATGAAAATGTGAAATCTTTTTGAGGTTTGCTGTTGTACAAACCATTGGTTATATGCTGAACGACTCTATCTTCCTGGTTGTAAGCTTCTTCAATAAAAAAAGAATTATCCTCTATGGCTTCTGAAAACTGTTGTGCAAAAGCAAACGATGCACAGGTTATCAAAACAAAAAGTAATATGTAAAAACGATTCATTTACCATCTACTTTTTTTAATTAATAAGTCACGTTACGCATCGTTAGATATTTGAGCCAAAAAACTCATCTCCTTAGTCCCCTTCTCTTTCAAAGAGAAGGGGATTTGGGGTAGAGTTCAAAATGCTGCGTAACGTGACTTAATAAATTATTGGCAAACCATCACACAATTGTTTATTTGAATGTCAACGCTGCCTATTTCATTTTCGATTGGTTTAAGAGAATTAATTTTGCTGCAGTACAGTTACAATCTCCGGCACATGGAAGTATTTTCCTAAGTTTGTGTCTTTTGATTCTGGAACGAATCATAATAACTGTTGTTATTGCAACAAGCATAAAGGATATTATTTCCTGCCAGTTCATAAAAACCTCATATAAAATACAATCCAACCCGGTAAACAATAAATGTAACTATGTATGCCAATGCGGTCATATACCCCAACTGAAACAAAGGCCATTTCCACCCATTTGTTTCCCTCCTCATTACAGCAAGTGTGGACATGCATTGCATAGCCAGTACATAATAAACCATTATGCAAATTGCTGTAAGTACGTTAAACAGAGGCAGCCCGGTTGTGGGATCAATATCTTTCTGAATCTGTTT
The DNA here is from genome assembly GCA_026390815.1 of Ignavibacteriales bacterium. NCBI lineage: Bacteria > Pseudomonadati > Ignavibacteriota > Ignavibacteria > Ignavibacteriales > Ignavibacteriales bacterium. Next base: position 175,883 of record JAPLFH010000033.1, read on the forward strand.
GCGTAAAGAAACTGTGTTATCATTTGAGTTTTGGATATTATAAATTGTACTGATTGTACTAACAAAAACTTCCCTTTGAAGAAGTGAAGTTAAAATTCCTATACCAACTTTCCAATCAAACCCAAGCGGCTTAATTACTGGTTCAATGATATGTCCGGCTTTTCCAACAAAACTATAGGATAGTTTTTCGGATGGAGTTCCGTGTTCCAGTTTTGGATACGTTGCAAGAAACCAAAGAATAATTGACACACCAAGAATGATTGTCCCCGCTCGTTTTAAAAACAGTAATGATCGTTCCCACATCTGAATAAAAGTGCTTTTCATGGATGGTATACGAAATGGTGGTAGTTCAAGAATAAATGGCGGAGTTTTTCCTTTTAAAATTGTTTTCTTAAAAATCCATGCCATCACCAATGCCATTATCAAACCGAGAAGGTACAGTGAAATCATTACGATACCCTGAAGATTCCAAAACCCAAAGATAAGTGTAGCCGGAATAAATGCGGCGATTAGAAGTGAATAAACAGGCAGTCGTGCACTACAACTCATTAATGGAACTACCAGCATTGTAACAAGTCTATCGCGTGGATTTTCGATTGTTCGTGTTGACATTATTCCAGGAATGGCGCAGGCAAATGAACTAAGCATCGGAATGAATGCTTTTCCATGTAGACCAACTTTATTCATCAACCGATCCATTATGAATGCGGCACGAGCCATATATCCGGTGTCTTCAAGAATTCCGAGAAAGAGGAAAAGCAATAAAATTTGCGGAAGAAAAGTTACAACTGCACCAACACCACTGATGACACCAAAAATTATTAAATCGTGCAAATCTCCCGGCGGAAGTAATGTTCCAACTTGTACTCCAAGCCAATCAAACATTTTACCTATAAAATTCATCGGTACGGTTGCCCAGGTAAAAATAGATTGAAACATTACAACCATCAAGACAAAGAAAATTATGTAACCCCAGAACTTATGTGTAACAACTGCATCAATCTTATCTGTATAATTTACTTTCCTTTTTCCAGCCGTACTTACTTCGCTGTATATTGAACGAATCCATTGATATCGCGACTCAACAAAAATAGAGTGGCGGTCATAACCGAGCGAATTTAATCTTTCATAATCCTTACTTACATGATCCAGAACTTCTTTAGTTATTTCGTGATTGAATTCCTGTAACTGGCGTGGTGTGGAAAGAAGCGTTGTTGCTTGATGAAAAGCTACATCTTCTTGTAAATGATCGTTAGTTATAAGAAGTCCAACAAGTTCTTCCTGCTCTTCACGAACCGCATCCGGTAAACTCCATTTTCGCACTGAAGGGGAAACTGCAAATCCGGAACGAAATGCAGATTTCAATTCTTTAATTCCAATTCGTTTACTGCCAATTGTGGGAATAACTTTTACACCTAAGGATTTAGAAAGTTTTTCGATATCGATCTTGATTCCGGCGCGCTCAGCAACATCAACCATATTAAGAACGATGATGAGAGGGTATCGTTGATCTATAATTTGGGAAACTAAATAGAGGTTACGTTCTAGATTGCTTGCATCAACAACGCAAACTACACCATCCGGGCGGGTTGTATCTGTGCGTTTTCCTAATAGAATGTCTGTAACAACTTTTTCATCCGGGGAATTTGCTGATAAACTATATGTGCCTGGCAAATCAAGCAGAGTAATCTCAAACCCGTCTTCATATGGAATCCTTCCTTCCTTTTTTTCAACGGTAACACCAGGATAGTTTCCAACTTTTTGCCGAAGGCCGGTTAGTTCATTAAAAATTGTTGTTTTACCACAGTTAGGATTTCCAATAATAACAATGTATTTAAGTTTTGAATTGTTCGAAATCATATTGATCATTTCACATCAATTAATTCTCGGATGAAACGATAATATCTTTTGCAATACGATGATGAATACCAATGCGGGTGTTGTGGACTTCACAAATAAGCTGGGAGGAACCATTTACAATATTGCGGATAACGGCATTTTCAGTAAATCCAAGTTCCCGTAACCGCAGACAAATTTCCGGTGATGATTGAATTTCATTAATAAAAAAATCGGTGCCTGTTTTAACTTCAGAAAGTTTTTTCTTTTTCCTTAACAATTCAAATTCTCCATTAGTCAATATCAAAATATTTCTGGATTAAAATTACCATCCTTAATAGGATTGATACAATCCCCATTTATAGTGATTTTGGCTGTGCATTTGGAGGAGCAAATTGCTTAAAAAAAAGATTATTCTATTTCTTTTGAGGAGACCAAGCCATTTAATAGAGCATAAACAGTTAAACCTGAAAGTGTTTTAATTCCAAGTTTGCGCGTAATATTTTTCCGGTGGGAGATTACGGTGTGCTGACTAATAGAAAGTTTATCTGCAATTTGTTTGTTTATGTAACCACGGGCAACAAGTTTAAGCACGTCAGTTTCTCGTAAAGTAAGTTCTTCCTGATGAGCTGTGTTTTTATCTTTTGAATATTTCTGAAAAATAGTTTTAAGGCGATCAATCAAATCTTCTTGCGTAAGTGTTACATTCAACATATCCGGTGCTTCCTGCAACTGTTCTTCAACTTCATAATTAGTAAAAATGATGATCTTACTTTTGATTACCTGAACATACCTGTGATGAGCAAGGTAAACGTCAGAAGGCATAAATATATAATCAGCAGTAGAATGATGAGTTGTATTTTCAAAAATGCTGGCAATAGAAATACTTTCCGGTGAAAAAAAATCCTCCAGAATTGTTTTCAATCCTAAGCAGAGTAACTGATTTGGAGAAATGATTAATACATGTTTTCTGGTAAGCATTGGCTTACACCTTCTTTAGGTTAAGTGATTTTTCCATCTCAGTAACAAGCGGCAACAGGATATTAGTTTCGATGCGCGCATGATCCATTATGTCTTTTTCAAGTCGGAAAAGTTCAAAAATGATTGTATTGCATGTAACCTCATCAAAATTACCGCTGATGTACTTGATAAGAATATTTTTAAGATCGTAAAGTTTATCGTCAACCTCGTCATGCTCCGCCTCATACATTTTCATCGAATAATTGAGATTAGATTTCTGCTTACGATTTTTTTGTTGAGAATTATACAACCTATAAACTTCTTCGATGTATGGAAATGTAATAGTTTCCTCATATTTCAAGTGTGTTAGCAATTCCTTTTTATAAACTAAAAAGAATTTTTTTAAAAGCTGAAGACTTTTATTTCGGCTGGAGGCTCCTTGTAAAAAAACTTTCAAATGCTTTTCAATAATTGGTATTTGAACTTCACGGTAATATTTGTGCGTCTTTTTTAAATACTCCACAATCATTAAAACATTGAAGGTTTGCATTTTCTTTTCAGGAAAGTAGTTTTCGTTGCTGAAAGCATTAATAATAGAAAGAAAAAAATCAATATCAATACCATGTTCTGTACAAACAGTGCGGATGGTATTTTCCCCAAATCCCAAAGGAATTCCAAAACGGTTTACCACTGGTATCAATAAGTAATTGCTATGGATTACATCAGCCATTTTTACATTTGGTGTTAATAGTTTCATATCATTCCTTAAGATTTTTCACTATGCTATTTTTCTAAAAATAATTTAATTGCATAGAATAGTAATAAGACAGCAAAACCTTTCTTAAGCCAGTATTCAGGTAAATCAATTGCCGCTTTTGAAGAGAAGTAGCTTCCGATTACAAAAGTTATTGTCATTATTCCTACTGCCCTCAAGTCGACTAATCCAGCTTTATAATAATTAAGAACCGCAAGAATTCCAATTGGCAGCAGAAGAAAACCAATGGATGTTCCCTGTGCTTGCTTTTGTGAAAAACCAAGCAATGCAACTAATGCGGGGATAATAATAATTCCACCGCCGACACCTAAAAAACCACTTAATATTCCTGCGGCTAAACCGATTAACAATAGAATAGCTATATCCATGTTTTCTCCATAAATAATAATTTATTCTTTGAACGCAAAGTTAATAAAAAGTAATCAAATGTTTGATGTTTGACGTTTGATGAATAATGGATAAAATCGAATTTATTAAGTTTCTTTCATCCATCAACTATTAACCATCATACATCATTTTACTTTGTAATCAGTTTTAGCAAGATTCTCTTTTACTTCTGCAACAGTAAATTCTTCCAGATTCATTTTACAAGTTGGGCAAGTATTAGGCTTATCATCAATGACGTTATAATCCATTGGGCATTCATAAACTTTTCCATCTTTATTCACATCAATTGCGGCAACATCAATAATTCCTTCGCGGACTATTTTATCATCAGTCTTTTTCTCAATTTGCGTTTGTTTAATTGCCTGCTCATCCTTCTTTTGCCCACAACCATCAATAAATAAATTAACTGCTATTAGAACAACAACTATAAAAAATATTTTTCCTGATTTCATATTTGTCTCCTTTGAATAAATAAATATTCTGTAAACAATATATTCTTTTAGAACTTATAATTTGTTAAAACAACAATCAACATTACAATTACAATAATTAATGAAATCCAGCTACCAAAAGTAGAACATTTTGATTTTGGTTCGCACTGCATTTTTTCTCCGATTGATTAAGAATAAATAATAATTTTCTTTCCGTTGTTTACATCAGTTAGATGTACTTTTTGCTAAAAAGATTTTATAATCCTTACTTAATTTACTCAACTAATTTTCTGGAGCAGTTAATATTAATATTTGAAGCAAAAGAATCTGCAAAATTTATTTTCAGGTTGAACTTTTATTTCTTTACCATCAGATTTAACCAATCCGAATGAAAAATTATTTTTATTCCAAATTGTATTTTTAAAAAGGACAGACATTTCTGTCTGTCCTTTAAACTTATCTAAGCAAATTCATCTTCTTAATTAAGCTATTACCATCAACACGCAATTCATAAAAATAAATTCCGGATGATAAAGCACCAGCATTAAAATTTGCTATGTGTAGTCCGGCTTCCATTTGTTTATTTATTAGTACTGCAACTTCTTGCCCTAATACATTATAAACTTTTAGGTTGATAAATGAATTGTTTTTTGTTTCGAATTCAATTGTAGTGGAAGGGTTGAACGGATTAGGATAATTTTGTTTAAGTGAATAGCCACCAGGAATGATTTCAGTATTCTTAACACCAGTTACATTATCAGAAGTTAAAATATAAAAACTGCTCATCTGGTTGGTGGAAAATGTAACAGTATTAGAAGTTAAATTAATAACTGCATCAGATATAACCTTCCATTTACTGTTTTGATCATCCCAGTACTTAACTTTAATAGTATTTTTATCTGTACCGTAAGCTTGCATCTGTTTATCATCAAAATGGAATTGGAAGTGACTGCTTGAACCGAAATTCATCATGCCTCCGCAACTACCACCTTGCATCATTCCGTTTGATCCTTTTGGATTAAACATCCCGAACTCATATCCCTTAAAAATATGTTCACCATTTCTGTTAGGAATATTAATAGGATTTAATTCCAGCATTCTACCGAATAAAGAATCCGACATCATTCCACCCATATTCCAACCACTATCCATCATCATAAAATCATTCTCATCAAATGGATTAAATACTTTATCATTTGGTTTGTTTTTGTGCATCCATCCGCCGCCGAAGTTTTTTCCAATTAATGTTGAATCCCGCCATACTTTATCATTTATCATATACACAATTACTACTGGTAATCCGGACGATTGTAACTTACCGCCAACTATTGTTATTGCATCACCGTTCTTTGGTCTGATAACTCCGGAATTTGGTTCATACCACCATGGACCGAAATTCAAATAATAATTCGGTTTCCCATCATTATTCTCATCAAGGTAATATTGATTCATGAAAAAAGTTGTATCCACTAATGCTAAGCCGGTTATGGTTACCTTGTGTGGGTTTGTGCCATTTGAACCAAAAGCATAACCCATGCAATTACCGGAGTGGTGTCCCATCATATGTGTACTATCGCCAAAGTCATTCCACATTGGATCAAATGGATCTCTCCATAGCTGACCGTTGATTTGATATACTATTATCATCGGCAAACCACCCATATTCATAATACTGTCGAGCTGCCCACCTTTAATTGTTACCTGATCTCCATTCTTTGGTCTTGTTGCAGTAGAATTATCCGGTTTATACCAAATGGGACCGAAGTTAAGATAGTATTCATTTGTTTCGTCCCCGTTTAAATCAAGATAATAAATAGGCATTACATGTAGTGTATCAACAGTTATCTTGCCGGATAGAGTAACTTGTTTTAATGTATCAGGAAACATAAAGCCTGTTCCACCGCCCATCATTGTTTGGGCAAAAACTGGAATTGCTGAAACCAGTATAAATAGTAACAAATTTATATATAGCTTTTTCATTTTTTCTCCTTTAATAAATAATAATAATTCAAATACAACCTTGCCTTTCTCAAAAAAATATAATAGACAATTCGCTTCTTTAAAGTAAAGAATTGTTTTCTATTGCTTAACCTTAAAATCATTTTTCTTTAGATTCGTTTTTGCTTCTTTAAGTGTAACTTCCTTTAAAGTCATTTTGCAAAGCGGGCACTTTCCTGCTTTATCTGAAATAACATTCCAGTGCATTTGGTCCTGGAAAACTTTGCCATCCTTATTTGCATCAATTACTTTCAAATCAATTACTCCTTCATGGATAATTCCGGTTGTATCTGTCATTTTATTTCCCTTCATATCCATTTTCATTCCCATATGATGGTGCATACCGTGTTTCATTTCCATCTTTTTGGTTTTTGTGGTGTCACCAAATGATTTTGCACTGACACTATTATTAGCCATAGTTATTAAAGCGAACATTAATAGTACAGTTAAGACTGAAAATGATTTATTCGTCGTTTTCATTTATTACTCCTTTTTTTTGTTAAACAATGTATTTTATTTTTAACGTTTTTAATTTTTATTTTGTCATGTTCATTCCTTTCATATCATCTGATGAAGACTTCTTTTGCTCTGTTGAAGTTGAACCACCATGCTGATGACCGGTTGGCATTCCGGTTTTAAGTTGGCTTTCAGAATCAATCAAGAAACCGCCGGTTGCTGCGATTTCATCACCTTCATTTAAACCTGAGAGTATTTGATATTTATCTCCGAATCGGTTACCAATTTGAACACTTCGGGCTTCGAACATTCCACCTGCCTGACCGGTAGGCAGGTCTCCAGTTTTTGACCAAACAACCGCTCTCTTTCCAGCAAATATAATCGCATCCGCCGGAACAAGTAAGCCTTGTCCGCTTGCGCGATTAAAAACAGTTTCGCCATACATCTGTGGTTTTAGCTTTCCGCCGTAGCTTGAAAATGCGCTTCTTACTTTTACGGTTCTGGTTTGAGAGTTGATTACCGGATAAATGAAGGTAACTCTTCCGTTAAATTCTTCGCCAGGATAAGCACGTAAGCGTAGTTTGACCGGACTCCCAACTTTTACATTTGATAAATTTTTCTCATATACCTCAGCAACATTCCAGAGAGTTGAAAGTTCAGCAACATCATAAATTTCAGTACCTTCATTCACATATACTCCTTCCTGCACTTTCTTTTCAATCACTGTTCCGCTAATTGGAGAAAAGTATGTTAGAGTAATATTTATCTCTCTTGTTTTCTCAAGTGTTTGAATTTGTTCTGAAGTCAATCCTAAGATTTCCAATTTCTTTTTAGTTGCTTTCAAAAGAGAAATCGAGTATGATGAATTGTTTAATGCAATTATATATTCATTCTGCGCTTGCACTAAATCAGGACTGTAAATTTCAAATAATGGCTGACCCTTCTTAATATAATCTCCGGTTTTATCAACCAACAGTTTCTCTATCCTTCCGTTGAACCGCGCCGAAATTGTTTTGCGATTGTTTTCAACAAAATCCAAATAGCTGTAAGCGGTTACTTGTTCCTGAAGATTTTCTTTCTTAACTACTATTGTGGAAACATTTGCGAGAATCATTTTTTTAGCGCTGAGTGTAACCATATTAGACATATCTTTATCATTTACTGGTTCTTCATTTTCATCTGCAACTTTTTTGATAAGATCCATTCCGCATATCGGGCAGGCGCCGGGTCTATCCATATGAACTTGTGGGTGCATGGTGCAGGTCCAATAATCTTTTTGTTTTACTACTGTGTGTTCATGCTTGCCTCTATCATCCGATTTTGAGCATCCGGATAAAACGAGAAAAATGGTAATAAACGGAATGAATAAATATCTGGCTGTTTTCATTTTTGTTCCTCTATTTAAACTTCTAATATTTTTCATGTTACCACCTAAAACTTTTTGAGTGTTGTTCCAACCATCATTTCAATCTCCGCTAGCGACATTTGCATGTCGGCTTGAGACATATAATAATTCATCTGCTGCATTAATAACATTCGGTAAGAATCAATTACGGTTGTAACGCTGGTTCTGTTATTTTGAAATGCCGAGACTTGCGATTCAGCTGCTTTGCTGTAAAGCGGAATTACTTTGTCTCTGTAGAGTTTTGATAAATCAACAGCAGTATTATATTTAACAAGAGTTGCTTTCAATTGAGATGTCATCTCGCGCTGCATATCGTTTTTTTCAAACTCAATGCTGCTGATTCCGGCATATAACTCTTCTTCCTTTGCCTCGTATTTATTTATTGACCAAGGAGCAAACGGAAGATTGATGGAGAACATTAATGAATACATATACTCGGTCTTAGGTGATTCCATCCAATCCATAGCCAAATAATTTTTTGAAGTTAGAATCATTCCCATCGGCATTCGCATAAACATTCCTTGAACCATTAAGTCTGGAATTAACTCACGGTTGTTTGCATTAATCATTGCTTTGTTCATTTCAATCATACTGCCCATTTTTTTTAGTGATGGATTAGAATAACCGAGCAACTCTTCCAATTTTGATTGAGAAGAAGAAAGCGTATCAACAGAAAAATCTGCAGCTACATAAACATCTTTTGAATCAAGATTGCGCCCGAGAAGTTTGTTGAGTTTATAAATCTCAGCCTCTTTTTGTTTTTCCAGAATCAAAAGCTGGGTTTCGTTAGAGGCAATTTCACTTTGTAGTGTAAGAACGTCTGCTTGATTGATCTTGTTTGTATAGTAAGATGATTCAATCGATTTGACAACCTCATTTATGAAAGAAATATTTTTCTTTTGAACTTCTATTTTTCTATCAATCAGCCAAAGTGAATAGTAAGACATTTTTACTTGTGCAGTAAGATTGATCTTATATATTTCATAATTATTTCCTTCCACCAAAGTATTCTTCTTTTCAACTTCTGCCATTGCATTCAACTTTCCGCCAATTGGAAACATTTGCGATAGAGCAAAGTTGTTTGAAATGGATTGATTGAGAATATCTATTGAGCTTGTTGGAACTTGAGAAAACTCAACGGACAAATTTGGCGCTGAAAGAGTGTTGATTGACTCGGTTCTCTTTTCTGATGCAGTAATTTTGTATTGCAATGATTTCAACTGCGGATTATTTCTTACCGCTTCATTTACCAAGGAATCAACAGACTGCGAATATGAAGTAGCAGACAAACTAATATATAATAGAGGAGCATACAACAAAATGCACAGAGATTGCACAGAGTACCAAAAAGAATTCTGGCTCCTGACCCCCGACTTCTTACTTCTAAATTCTACATTCTTCATTCTACATTCTACATTCATTTTATTCTCCCTCCTTCATCCAATCAGCCATTTTAGATAATTCTAATGTTCCTTTTTTTAGTGCGTGTTCTTTCATCATTGTAAAAAGAATTGGTGTAACAACAAGAACGTGAATAGCACTTGTAAGCAAGCCGCCAATCATTGGCGCTGTTAGCGGTTTCATAACATCGGAACCGGTTCCGGTAGACCACATTATCGGAATTAGTCCAACCATTGCTGTAAAAACAGTCATCAACTTTGGTCTTAATCTTAGAACGGAACCTTCAACGGTTGCATCATAAATATCTTCATTTGTAATTGGTCCGCGTAATCCTTTTTGATGCGCACGTAATTTTTTGTCGAGTGCTTCATGCAAATAAACAACCATTATAACACCGGTTTCCGTTGCAATGCCATATAAAGCGATAAATCCAACCCAAACAGCAACTGAAAAATTGTAACCAAGAATGTAGATCATATACATTCCACCGATAAGCGCGAAAGGAACAGAGAGCATTACAACTCCGGCTTCAACATAATTTTTAAGAGTGAAGAAGAGAAGGAAAAAGATTATCAGGAATACAACCGGCATAATAATTTCAATTGTCTGCTGTGCGCGGACTTTGCTTTCATATTGTCCGCTCCACGTATAAGAATAACCTGCGGGAAGTTTCAATCCATTTTCAATTATTTTTTTTGCATCAACCATTACGCTGCCCATATCACGTCCGCGTGTATTCATAAAAACTATTGATCGGAGCATTCCATTTTCGCTGCTTATCATTGGCGGACCGGTTACTAAGTTTATATCAGCTAATTCAGAAAGAGGTAAATAAGTAACGGCATTTTGATTTACACTCGTGAGCGAAAAATCATTTTGTGTATTAGATGCTTGGGGAATAATGCTTGCCTGGTTTGAACTTCCCATTGAAGAAGACATACCGCCTGAGTTGCCTTTTCCAACTCCACCACCGCTCATAGAGCTTGAGGAAGATTGTGCCGCCATTGGACCTGCCTGTCCGGCAGGCATGTTTGATAATGCAACAGGTACGATTAGGCTTTTCAGTTCTTCTATGTTATCACGGTAATCTTTTTGATAACGCATTCTAATTGGAAAGCGCATTCTTCCTTCTATAACAATTCCAAGATTTTGTCCGCCTATAGCAGTTTCAATTATATCCTGAAGATCGCGGATGTTAACACCATAACGTGCAGCAATATCGCGTTTGACATTTATGTCCAAGTAATAACCATTCTGGACTCTTTCAGCAACAACATCTGCAGCTCCATTTACTGTCTTCAATAGTTTTTCTGCATTTATTGCGTAAGCTTCTAGGGTATCGAGATTAGGACCGAATATTTTAAATCCAATATCCGTTCTTACACCAGTGGAAAGCATATTGATTCTATTGATGATCGGTTGAGTCCATCCGTTACGCACACCGGGTATTTGTAATTTGGAATCAAGTTCTGCAACGATGTCTTGCTTTGTAATACCGGGTCGCCACTCACTTTTTGGTTTTAGCAAAATAATCGTTTCGATCATACTCAATGGGGCATTATCGGTTGCAGTTTCAGCACGTCCGGTTTTTCCTAATACGTGATGAACTTCTGGAATCGATTTTATAATTTTGTCCTGTTCCTGTAAAATCCTATTCACCTCAGCAATAGAAGCGCCGGGCAAAGTTACCGGCATATAAAGAATTGAACCTTCATCAAGTGGGGGCATAAACTCACTGCCCGTATTTAGTATCATAGGAATAGTTATTAAAAGAGCGATTACATTAATTGCAATTGTAATTTTTCTGTGTTTAAGCACCCAATGAATTACCGGCGCATAAAGTTTAATGAAAAAGCGCGTGGTTGGATTTTTATCTTCCGGCTTGAACTTGCCGCGCATTAGCATCGTCATTAAAACTGGAATTAGAGTAATAACCACCAATGCAGATCCGATTAGTGCAAAAGATTTTGTGTAAGCCAATGGATGAAATAATTTTCCTTCCTGTCCGGTTAACATAAATACCGGAAGAAAAGAAACCAGAATTATTAATTCTGAAAAGAAAATTGCTCTACCGACTTGCTTTGCAGAATCAATTGAAATTCTTTTGTATTCATCCGGCGTTAAGCCTTGCTTACCGGCAGGCAGGTGTTTCTTTTCCTCCAACGCTTTAGCAAGATTGCGGTAGGCGTTTTCCACCAGAACAATTGAGGAATCTACTATCACTCCAACTGCTAAGATTATTCCACCAAGGGACATTATATTGGAGGAGATTCCGAAGAGGTACATTAATATGAATGCAATTAGAATTGAAATTGGAAGCTCAATAAGAATTCTTACAATGCTTCTAAAGTGAAGAAGAAAAATCATAACCATTATAGAAACCGTGATTGATGCTTCTACCAAAGCTCTTTCCAAAGTTCCAACAGCTTCTTTAATCAGGGTGCTTCTATCATACGAAGTTATTATTTCAACTCCAGGTGGAAGTCCGGGGGAGATTTCTTTTATCTTCTCTTTAATTCGGTCAATAACTTTTTGAGCATTCTCACCGGTTCGCATAACAACTATACCACCAACAACTTCTCCTTCACCGTTCTTTTCCAACGCGCCGCGTCTTATATCGCCTCCTAAAGAAACCGATGCAACATTTTTAATTAGAACTGGAATTCCATTAGAAGAAGTTTTTATAACTGTATTCTCTATATCATCTTTAGATTGAATGTAACCCTGTCCACGGACAAAATATTCAGCATCGCTAATTTCCAAAATTTTCCCGCCAACTTCGTTATTGCTTCTTTGAACAGCATTTACAACATCAGCAACTGTTAAATTATAAGCGCGTAAATCATTCGGGTTAACATCAACCTGATATTGTTTTACAAATCCACCGATGCTTGCAACCTCCGCAACTCCATCAACAGAAGAAAGTTTGTAACGGATATACCAATCCTGAACTGCACGAAGTGCACCAAGATCATATCCTTTTGCTTCAACAGTATACCAATATACGTGTCCAACGCCGGTTCCATCCGGACCAAGAGAAGGAACAACACCGGAAGGTAATTGTGCCTGAACAGTGTTCATTCTTTCTAAAACGCGGGTTCGTGCAAAGTATGTATCAACTCCATCTTCGAAGATTACAAAGACGAATGACATTCCAAACATTGAAGTTGCACGAACAGCTTTTACATGAGGCAATCCTTGCAAACCAGATACAATTGGAAATGTAACCTGGTTTTCAATTATTTCCGGAGATCGCCCCATCCATTCTGTAAAAATGATTACCTGATTCTCCGAAAGATCTGGTATCGCATCAACTGGCAAATTAATTACACTGTAAATACCGAACCCGATGACGAGTACATAAATTAGAATTACTATGAATCTGTTTTGCGAACTCCATTCAATTATTTTTTCGATCATTGTCTACTCCAAATGCTAAGACTGAGGAAATGTAAAGGGGTAAAACCAGCCAAAGCCATTTTAAAACATTAATTAAATACCAATCTTTTAAGTAAACTTTTGCCGTTGTATGCAAAAACTTCTTTTCACCTAAAAGAGATTTATGTTTTATAAATGAATTTTAAATAACTAATTGGAGATTCAGAATGAATAGAGAATTCCCGGGAATTATTGGAGGAGATTTTTCCAAAACATTGATTTTATCTTGAGTGTAATTGTTATTAGCATAATTAACATCAAGAGGAAATGTGATGATATCAGAAATCCTAATTTGGTCTTGGGAAAATTTTGAAGAAAGATAGTTTTCTGTTAACGGAGAGGCAGCAATTTTATTATTGCAGCAGTCGTTTATTCCGGAAAACTTAATTTCTTTTTCAGTGTTTGATTTTACAGTGCACATTGAGCAGGATTTTAATGATACTTTCCCCATCAGATGACAGAAATGCACAACAACCGGAATTCCAGTTGAAGAAAAAGTAAAGAGAAGTAAAACTACCACGACAATATGTTTGCTAATCTTGTGCATCTGCTTAAAAATTACTTATTACAGTTTGTTAAGTCAAGTTACTTATTCTAATACAAATATTTTAGAATTTAAGTTCCTGTTACTTTACAACTTGGTCAATGAAATTTAATCCGCCAATAAATTTGCCTTAAATGGTTAATGAATTACCACTTTATTTTTCTTATATTTCGTTCAGTTCGATGATGAAATTTTATTCTTAACACTATGAAATCCTTTAAAGAGTAATTAACAAGTTATAAAAAATAAATTAAGTAGAAAGATAGGACATAGGTAACTCAAGTTGGGTAATTGCTGTCCCGATTTATCGGAAGAGAGGAAAGTCCGAACTCCCAAGAAAAAAGTGCCGGGTAACGCCCGGGGTCCCGGTATATATCGGGATACGGAAAGTGCCACAGAAAAAATACTTTCCCGGTTAAAACCAAGTTTTAATTGGGATAAAGGTGAAAAGGCAGGGTAAGAGCCTACCGCTCCGGTAGTAATACCGGGGGTGTCAATAACATTGGCATCCCGCATTTTGCGGGACACGGCAAACCCCACTTGGAGCAAGATCAAGTAGGAAAGTATCCCGATTTCGATCGGGAGATAGGCGTTTGCCTTAAATACTTTCCGGGTAGATCGCTTGAATCCCGGAGCAATCCTGGATCTAGATAAATAATTACCGTCCCGATTAACATCGGGATTACAAAATTCGGCTTATAGACGTGAGTAACCTATGCTCTTTTTCTACTTTTTGGAATCCATACAATGTTACCAAAACAGTGGAAACTTAGAGAAAGTGCTGATGAAAATATTATTAAATTACTTACCGATTCATTAAAAATTTCTAATGTATTAGCAAACCTTCTTGCTGCCCGCGGCATTACCAGCTATCAATTAGCTAAAACATTTTTTAGACCCACTCTGGATGAATTGAACAATCCGTTTTTAATGAACGGGATGGAAGAAGCTTCACTTCGTGTTATTAAAGCAATTACCAGCAATGAACTTATTTATGTTTATGGTGATTACGATGTTGATGGAACATGTTCTGCTGCGCTGCTTTACTTATTTATAAAAGATCTTGGCGGGAATGCGGAGATTTATATTCCCAACCGATTAACTGAAGGTTATGGTTTATCCAAAGCTGGAATTGATGTAATAAAAAGCAAAGGTACATCTTTACTAATTACTGTTGATTGCGGTATTACTGCAATTGATGAGACAATTTATGCCAAATCTCTTGGAATGGAAATGATCATTTGCGATCATCATCAACCAGCTAATTCAATTCCTGACGCATTTGCAGTTCTTGATCCATTAAAGCCAAATTGCAATTATCCCTATAAGCATTTGTCAGGTGCTGGAGTTGCCTTTAAGCTTGCACAAGCTATTTGCGAGCGGATTGGCAAGCACGAATTGCCCCACAAGTATTTGGACCTTGTAGCAATAGCCGGAGCTGCTGATATTGTTCCGCTTACAAATGAAAACAGAATTCTTGTAAAAAAAGGATTGGAGTTAGTAAACACTAATCCAAGACCTGGTATTGCTGCACTAATAAAAAGTGCTGGCATGGTACCCGGTAATTTAACTGCCGGACATGTTGTATTTACAATTGCTCCACGGATAAATGCAGTTGGAAGATTGGGTGATGCAATCCGTGCTGTTGATCTTTTTATTACAGATGATAAAATAGATGCAATTAAACTGGCAGAAGTGCTTGAGGGAGAAAATTATCAGAGAAGAAAGATTGATGAGCTAACTTATTCCCATGCTATTAGTTTGGTGGAAAGTTCAATAAATCTGGATGAAGACATTGCAATAGTTTTGCACGAAGAAAATTGGCATCCGGGAGTTATTGGAATAGTAGCTTCTCGTTTAGTGGAAAAATATAATCGTCCAACAGTAATGTTAACTACTGTGGATGGAGTAGCTAAAGGTTCTGCAAGAAGTATTGTTGGTTTTAATATTTATGAAGCGCTTAAACAGTGTGAAGATCTGCTGCTTCAATTCGGTGGACACGAAGCCGCTGCAGGTTTAGCATTAGAATTAAATAAGTTGGAAGAATTCAAGGAGAAGTTTAACAGGATTGTAAAAAATACTGTTAATCCTGGGGATGTTAATCCTGAACTTTTAATTGATGATAAAATTACACTTTCCGAAATTACACCAAAATTTTTAAAAATCCTGGATGAGTTTTCACCATTCGGACCGGGTAATATGCGTCCAATCTTTATTGTTGAAAATGTTGAATTGGTTTATGCTCCAAGAATTGTCGGATCGAACCATATTGTAATTATGATAAAGCAGAATGGAACAGACAAAATATTTGATACAATTGGATTTAATCTTGGAAGTTTTGCTTCGCTTATTGATAAAGACAAAAATTTGCTGGATATTGCGTTCACGATTGAAAAAACTGAGCGCGATGGAAGAACTTTTCCTCAACTGCGACTTAGAGATATAAAAGTAAAACTAAAATTAAGCAGCTTAAAAGAAGAATTGAAACTAGAAATTTAATTAAGGAGAATAAAAATGTCCGGGCATTCAAAGTGGGCAACTATAAAAAGAAAAAAGGGAGCTTTAGATGCAAAGAGAGGAAAACTTTTTACAAAACTAATTAAAGAAATTACAATTGCTGCAAGAGATGGTGGTGGTGATCCCAATGGAAACCCACGCTTAAGATTAGCAATAGATAACGCTAAAGCAGCAAATATGCCGGCTGATAATATTGAAAGAGCTATTAAAAAAGCAACAGGTGAACTCGAAGGTGTTCATTATGAAGAAATTATGTATGAAGGATATGCTCCAGCGGGAATTGCTGTTTTGGTTGAAGTTGTAACTGATAATAAAAAAAGAACGGTAGCGGAAGTACGCCATATGTTTAGTAAAAGCGGCGGTAATATGGGTGAAGCGGGTTCTGTTGCCTGGATGTTTGATAAGAAAGGTGTTATTACATTACCACTACAGGATAAAACCGAAGATGACATTCTGGAAATAGTTCTTGATGCCGGTGCAGATGATCTTCAAACTGAGGAAGAAATTTTTGTTATTCAAACATCAGTGGAATCGTTTGAATCAGTTAGAAAAGCTTTAGTTGATAAAAAATTGGCAATAGAAAATGCCTCGATACAAAGAGTTGCAAAAAATCTTGTTGTTGTTTCCGGTGAAGATGCTGAGAAAGTGATGAAGCTGATTGAAGCTCTTGAAGATAATGATGACGTTCAAAATGTGTATTCTAATGCCGATATTGACGAAGGAGTGATTCAATAGAAAACAGAAATCAGAAAATAGAAATCAGAATTCGGAAAACAGAAATCGGAAACTAAAACAAGATTAGTCTGAGTTCTGAATTCAATACCGTACATTTTTATCAAATTAAATTTTTTTAGAATGATAATACTTGGAGTAGATCCCGGAACAATTTGTACTGGTTTTGGAATTATCAAACAGGATTTGAGCGAGATAAAGATAATTGCTCAAGGTGTAATTAAACCCTCGCCATTCAAACCACTTCCAATAAAATTAGAAGTAATTTACGACGAACTTGATAAACTAATAAAAAAATTCAGACCAGATGAATTTGCAATAGAAACTGCCTTCTATGGTAAAAATGTTCAATCGGCAATGAAGATTGGATACGCAAGGGGAGTTTCTCTGCTTGCTGCGGTGCATAATAAAGTTCCGACAACAGAATATTCCCCTCGGGAAATAAAAAAATCTGTGGTAGGAAATGGTGCTGCTTCAAAGAGCCAGGTTCAATATATGATCACACATTTGCTAAATTTGAAAAAAGAAAAAATGGCATTTGATGAAAGCGATGCCCTGGCGGTTGCGGTTTGTCATTCATTTAAAATAAAATCGCTTACTCCTAAAAGCGGAAGCTGGAAAGATTTTATCAAAGCAAATCCGGAAAGGGTAATATTATGATTGGCTACTTAATCGGCAAAATAATCTCCAAGAAACCAACAAGAATTTTACTTGATGTAAATGGGGTTGGTTATCTTGTCAATATTTCTCTAAACACATTTGATAAACTTCCTGATGAAGGAAGCAGCACGTCAATTCATACTTTTCTTTCTGTTAAAGAAGACTCTCTTACACTTTTTGGATTTTCAACAGAAGCTGAAAAACAGATGTTTGAATTGCTGATAAGTGTAAACGGCATCGGACCTAAGCTTGCACAAAATGTTTTATCCGGAATTCAAATTGATGATTTGAAGAACGCTTTAAGCATTGGCAATTTAAATAGATTAATAGCTATCCCCGGAATTGGAAGAAAGACAGCGGAGAGAATGCTTGTTGATTTGAAAGATAAGGTTGACCTGGTTGGTGAAGAAAAGGGATTTTCTGTTCCTAATAAAATAAAAGAAGATGCTGTTGCTGCACTTACAACTCTTGGCTACAACCAAAAGATTTCAGAAAAAATTATCCGTGATGTACTTGGTTCAAATCCTGCAATTCAAATTGAAGAATTGATTAAGCAGGCTCTTTTACAGATGAATAGTTAGGTGAAAGTGGTTGGTATTCTATTTATTGTTTTACCCCGCAATCCCAAATCCGCACTCCTCAATCCGAAAATCCCCATTCCGCAATTAAATTACTTCTGCCTCAACCTTAGCTATGTGAGTAATTTCTGCTTCAAGTTTATCACCTTTAACAACTCTGCCAACACCGGAAGGTGTGCCGGTAAAAATCAAATCGCCCTTTTCTAAAACCAAAACTGAAGAAATATATCGTACAATATCAGCCGGCTTAAAAATCATTTTATTTAGTTCGCAATTCTGTTTTATAACTCCGTTTAACTTAAGAGTAATCTTTTCATCAAAATTAAGCGGATGATCTTTCTTCAAATTTATTTCTGAAATTACTGCAGAAGTATCGAATCCTTTGGAGACCGTCCAAGGATGCCCCTTCCTTATTTCTTCTGATTGAATATCTCTCAAAGTCATATCTAAACCAACACCATATCCGGCAATTCCATTTTCAGCAGTTGTTAAATCTACATTTTTTAAATCTTCGCCAATCAATAAAACAAGTTCGGCTTCATAATTTAAGTTTTCAGAAAATGTTGGATGTACAATCTTATCTCCGCTGTAAATTAATGCAGATGTTGGCTTAAGAAAAATCAGTGGGAATTCCGGAACAACATTACCAAGTTCTTCCGCATGCTCTCTATAATTTCTTCCAACACAAATAATCTTGCCAATAATGTAGGTTTCATTTGAGTTTTTAATTTTTACTTGTTTCATTTCGATCCTAAAAATTTTGGACTTAATATACTTACTTATTAATAAGCATTCAATCACCGGCGAAATGAAATTGCGAAGGTAAGTAACAGAATTATTATTGCCTATTTAAACATTCTAAGTTCTGAACTCTTCACTCTACACTATTATCTATCAGGTTTTTTGTTTTTTCTTTTTGGCGGCAGGAAACAAAATATTATTCAAAATAAGTCTGTAGCCGGGCGAGTTTTTATACAAGCTTAAATCTGTTGGAGGATCTTGCACGGCATGCTGATAGTCTTCCGGATCGTGTCCACCATAAAAAGTAAATGTTCCTCTTCCAAAGTTACCGTGCAAATATCTAACTTGATCTGTCCCGGCTCTTTCCCCAAGAATGATAATAGACTTTTTAATAAATTTCTTATGGAACATTGTAGTTTGCCCCATAAATCCATGAACCACGTTTACATGATCCTGTGTTAGCATTGTTGGAACAGGATCGTACTTTGCAGAAAAGTCGAACAAAGTAAAATAGTCATTCTCCGGCGAACCAATCTCCAGAAGCTGAACATCAATATCGCTGTATTCGTAAACATAAGGATTCATTTCAAGATGAAAATTTTCGAAAGCAAATGTTTTGGAAAAATCGAGTTTCTTTTGAGCATCCGGATCTGGTGCATCTCCATCGTACATTTTATCACAAATATCTGTGTTCTCCGCAGCCAGCGCAATATCGTAGGAATCAGTTGCCGAGCACATTGCAAACATAAATCCGCCCTGACCAATATAATTTTTAATTGTTGTAACAACATCTTTTTCCATCTCGCTAACTTTTCTATAGCCAAGTTTTTTCGCTTCAGTTTCATATAGCATTTGTTGATCGACATACCATTGAGCGCTTGCAAAACTTGCATAAAATTTTCCATATTGTCCGGTAAAATCTTCATGGTGAAGATGAAGCCAATCATATTTACTCAACTCACCTTTAAGAACTTCATCTACCCAAATTTTTGTATAGGGCACTTCGGCATATTCAAGAGCAAGCGTTACCGCATCATCCCAGGGTCTAAATCCTGGTGGAACATAAACCGCAATGTTAGGGGCTTTCTCCAAGCGCATTACGTCCATATTATTTTCTTCACTTTGAACAAGTGAAAGAATTTCTACGGCTTGAGCACTGGAAAGAACATCGAATGCAACACCTTTAATCCGGCATTTGGCGGCAAGTTTATCAGAATAATTCAAAAGAAAAGATCCGCCGCGATAGTTGAGTAGCCAATCTGCAGTTTCATCTTCCTTCAAATCATTAAAAGTAATTCCATACGCTTTAAGATGATCGGTTTGCTGCAAATCCATGTAAATAAGTATTTTGGATTGAGGAAATACAATTGAACTAAATAACAGAATAAATAAAAAGCTCTTCATCTTAATCTTATAAAAATTTTTATTGATTGAAAATATTTTATATTATGCCAAAATGCTACCAGCTTGTATCGTAAAGAAAATAAAAAAGCTCCTTATAAAACTATGCTATAAGGAGCTTTGTTCCAGTAGAAAAAAAATTACGCCGATTTTCTATCAACCTCGTAATAAATTGGTTTTATACCTTCCAGAACGGTATCTCTTGTAACCAAACACTTCTCAACGTTTTCCATTGATGGAAGTTCATACATTATATCAAGAAGAAAATCTTCAACTATTGATCTAAGCGCTCTGGCTCCGGTTTTTCGTTCCATTGCTTTATCAATAATTGATTCAACAGCCAAAGGATCAAATTCCAGTTCAACACCTTCCATCAGAAACAACTTTTTGTATTGTTTTAGGATGGCATTTTTAGGTTCAGTAAGAATGTTTGTAAGAGCGTCCCGCGAAAGTGACTGTAACGGAGCAACTACTGGTAATCGTCCAATAAGCTCGGGGATAAGTCCGTACTTTAATAAATCTTCCGGGTGAACCATACTAATGAAATCATCCTGAGTCATATCGTGGCTGCCGGAAATTTCTGAGCCGAAACCCATTTTGTTTTTGTTTACTCTTGAAGCGATAATATTTTCGATGCCGGCAAAAGCACCACCACAAATAAATAATATATTTTTAGTATTAATGTTTATTAAACTCTGCTCTGGATGTTTTCTGCCACCTTTCGGTGGAACACCAGCAACAGTTCCTTCCAGAATCTTTAACAATGCCTGTTGAACACCTTCGCCGGAAACATCTCTTGTTATTGATGCACTCTCGCTCTTTCTGGAAATCTTATCAATCTCATCAATGTAAACAATTCCTTTTTGAGCTTTTTCCAGATTGTAATCAGCCGATTGAAGCAGTCGGACTAAAATCGTTTCTACATCATCGCCAACATATCCTGCTTCAGTTAGTGTTGTAGCATCGGCAATTGCAAATGGAACATCAAGAATGCGCGCAAGAGTTTGTGCAAGCAAGGTTTTGCCTACACCAGTTGGACCAATTAACAAAATGTTACTTTTCTCTATTTCAACGTCATCCAGTTCAAAAAATGTTGAGCGGGATTGAATTCTTTTATAATGATTATATACTGCAACTGATAAAACTTTTTTCGCTCTTTCCTGGTCAACAACATATTCATCCAAACTTTTTTTAATCATTGCCGGTATAAGCAAATAATCACTTCTGGATTTGCTGTTATATGCCGCAAGATTGTTTTTTAAGATGTCTACGCTTGTGGTTACACAAATATCGCAGATGTACACATCTGGTCCGGCAACCATGCTGGAAACTTCGCTGCCATCTCTTCCACAAAACGAGCATTTAACTGATTTTGGATTCGTTTTTTTGTTCATAAATTATTCATTGATTTGTTTTTTAACAGAGTAATGTTTTCTCGAGCGTCATCAAGATAGAGGCTATTGGGGAAATTTGCAAGTAGATTTTCGTAAGATTCCTGTGCTTTAATATTATCATTAATTCCAAACTGGTATACTTTGCCAAGAAGAAAAAGCGCTTGGTCCGAGTATATGTTTTTTTCTTTTTGTTCGGAAATATTTTTTAACATTGAAACGGATTCCGGAAGTTTATCTAAACCAATTAGCATTTCTGCACTACGTAATGATGACAAATCTTTAATAATTAACAAATTTTGATTGTCTGAAAGCGTGGAATAAATTTCTTTTGCTTCGGCATACTTATCCTGCTGAGTAAGCCGTTCTGCTTTTGCAAATTGAACCAGGCTTAATGAATCATTTTTTGTTGAATTGATTATCAATGATAATTCTATTGCGTCATTTGCATTGTTATCAGAAAGATTTTTAATAACAATGTTCAATAGCTTTGAAGCGGATGAAAAATTGCCGCGCCAGAATTCAATTTTAGCTTGCATTAATTGAGATTGATTTCTGTCTTCACTTGTGGCGCGCGGGGCAGAATTAATTTGATTGAAATAATCGAATGCAGCTTGAAGATTGCTCCGGCTTAATTCAATTGATGCCAGTTGATTATATGACAGGATTGAAAATCTGGAAAGCAGATTAAGTGTTAGAATTTTTTTAAAATATTTTTCTGCTTCTTCAACTTCACCAAATTTTTCAAAATAAATTAGTCCGATTCTATAATATGCTTCAAGCTCTACATCAGAATTTTTATTATTCTGTGTTAACTGCGAATAAGCAGAAATGGCTTCATTGTATTCCGCTGAATTTTTAATCCCCGGCTTAAAGTAAGGTTTCCAATTGGCAGTACCAAAATCATTTTTTTTATCAAGCATTGCTTCAAATGTTTTTGCATATCCAATTTTAGCGTTTGGTGTAAAGGGAGAATTCGGATAATCTGCAATTACTTTATTAAAGGCTTTTGCTGCTTCTTTATAATGCTCAGCTTGGTAAGCTTGCTGGGCAAAGCTGAATATATCGGATCCCCCATTATTACGTTGTGTTTCGATCTCTAAATATTTTTCGTATGCTTTATCAAATTGGTTGTTCTGCATGTAGAGCCAAGCAAGAAGAATTGGGAAGCTGTTATCGTCAGAATCCTTAGCCCATTTTTCTATTGTTTCAATTGTTGGAATTACAGCTTCCGGTTTATTTATGTAGGCAGACATTCTTGATTGAACTACGTTCAACTGCCCCGGTTGTTTTTTAAGTACTGAGCAGAACTCATCGGCAGCCTCTTTATATTGCATCAGAATGGAATAAAGATTTGCAAGCTCATAGGAAATATAAAAAGTATCATCAGAAAGTTTTTTACCTTTTGATAGAATTTCCACTGCTTTGTTAAAGGCTCTTCTTTCTATTGCGAAGTTGGCAATTACTCTGTAGTTAACAGTAGTTGGCGGTGATTGCTCAAGTGCATCATCCCAAATTTTAAAAGCTTTCTCTTCTTCATTTTTTAAGTAGTACGTAGCTCCAAGTAATCCTTTCAGATTTATATCCTGTGGATAGAAATTTAATCGTGATTCAATTAAAGATATTGATTTATCAAATTCTTTAAGCTGATTATAAATGCGGTTAAGCGCATCAAAAAACTGAAAATTATCCGGCTCATTTTTAATCAGGTCTTCATAAATTGTTTTTGCTCTCTGCAGATCACCAGCTTGTTCATAACTTTGTCCGAGCCTGAATCGGTTGAACATATCACCAGTTTGGGCGCTAATGCCGGAAGCAAAAAGTAAGAAGAAAAATATGTCTTTAATTTGTCTATTCACTATTTAAATATATGGAAACGACAAGATGGATTAAAGGGAAAATACTGTCCTGAATTAAAATCGGTTTTAATTGTAATGGATTGATGAATTGGCTAAGTTGCAATTAAAATTTCTGGCATTAGTTAGAATAACTCTGTTAAGCTGAATCGAAATTGGTGAATCATAAATTTATTATAGCGGAATATTTAACAACACATAAAAATTTAATTAATTGAAAATGAAAAAAGCTTGTTTATATTTTTTTATCCTGATTGCAATAACTCAATTTTATAATTTACATGCCCAGGAACGAAATATCATAGATCCATGTGGATTCCCAGATACATCCGATTTTTCCTTTCAGCTCAAAGCGCTTGGCAATTGGGGTTACGGATACGATTCACTAAAGGCGGATTTAAATAGATGGGGTAAAAGACCATTTGTAAAAATAGATTCGATAGGTGCAACGGTACAAAGTAGAACTATGTTTATGCTGACAATTCAGGATACTTCTGCAACAGCTACACCGAGGAAAAGGATTTGGATTCATGCACGAACACATCCGAATGAAGTACAGGGAACTTGGGTTACAAATGAGATTATAAAATTTCTTTTATCGGATTCTTTATTGGGCAAAAGGCTACTTGATAGTTGTGTGTTTAACATTGTTCCAATGTATAATCCAGATGGAGTAGAGTTAGGTAAGGGGAGAGAGAATGCGAATGGAATAGACATAGAAAGTAATTGGGACAAAAATCCATCGCAGGCAGAGGTTCAGGTTTTACGCAATACTTTTATCAAATTAATGGCTCAGCCAAATCCAATTCTTGTAGCATTAAATATGCATTCTTCTTATTCCTGTGAAAGATATTTTGTTTTTCACGATTCCACGGGAACGACAAATGAATTTGCCCGGCAGCAGCGGAAGTTTATTAATCTTGTACGGAATTATTCACCGAATAATTTTCAAACATGGGATTACCTGGTAAGCTGGGTTGGAACTCCTTCAACAAAGTATCCTGAAAGCTGGTTCTGGCAAAATCACCGCGAGAAAGTTCTTGCACTTACTTATGAAGATATGAATTGTACTGAAAACGGAAAGTACAATATAACTGCTGTTGCAATACTTAATGGCATTGCAAATTATTTGGAAGTTGGAAATGTAAATGTTGGAGTTTTTGCATCCAACTTAAAAGCGGAATCGTTTCAATTATCTCAGAACTATCCAAATCCATTCAATTCAATAACAAACATCCAGTTTCATATAAATTCTGAGTCGATAGTTTCATTTAGAATTTATGACATTCTGGGCAGGGAAGTAGCGTTGTTAATCAATGATAGAATGAATCCGGGAAGTTATCAAGTAAAATGGGATGCTGGGACACTTGCGAGTGGAATTTATTTTTGTAAGATGAATGCAGGAGAATTTACAAGGACGATAAAATTAATACTGAACAAGTAAAAGGAATTATAATATTTCGCAAAATTTATTATTTATGGTTCAAGGAGTAGGTTAGATAGTCTTATTTCAATTTATCTTTTTTAGTATTATTATCGAAAGATCATCATGTTGTTTTGCATTTCCAACAAAACGAACAACTGAAGTTAGAATTCTATTTCCTGCTTGTTCGGCAGATAAGCCACTAAAATTTTTAAGAATAGCATTTAACCGATTGTTCCCATAAAAAGCACCATATTCATTACAGGCTTCAGTTATACCATCTGAATATATTACAAGAAAGTTGTCCTTTTCAATTTCCAATGTCTGCTCTGTAAAATGTGCGTTTACCATAATTCCTAAAGCAGCTGAACCGCGGGATAATTCAATTGTTTCATTTCCTTTAACAATAACAGGTGGAAAATGTCCGGCATTAAAAAATCTTACTTCGCTTGAGTTCCCTTTTACTTCCAGGTAAACTAGAGATGCAAAAATATTTCTTAGTCCATCACGATGAAATATCCGGTTTACTTTTTCTGCCAATTCAGAAAGTGATTTGAAATCTGAAACTACTGCTCTTAAAGTAGCCTGCAATTTAGCCATCAGCAGGGCAGCACTTAATCCTTTACCTGCAACATCGCCCAGCGCAAAGCCAAACCTGTTTTCTTCAAGCTTAATAAAATCAACCAGGTCTCCGCCGACGTCGTTGGCCGATTGTGTATATAGCCAGGCATCCCAGCCTGGAACATCCGGTTTCATTTGGGGTTTAAGCGCATCCTGCACTTTTCTTCCTGCTTCTAATTCGCTTTTGGCGATCAATTTGTCTTTCAATTCAAGCATAATGATAAAAAGAAGAACCAGTGCTCCTAATTCCAAGAAACTATTCGGCTTCTCTGGTCTATTGGCTAATACCATTATTAGTCCTAATATTAACAGAATTCGTCTTGTAGGTGTTAGTTTTAAGAAAAGTTCTTTGAGCAGCCAGCCAACAGAATAAAAAAACCGCTTAAAGCCGTTCATATTCTGCAAACGATTCTTTCGTTCTTCGTGAAGATAAAAATCTTTTAAATCAGAATAATCTTGTTTAACCGATTTTTGAAAATCACCTCTACGGAAATCATCAAGAATTGTATGAACTAAGCGCGGATTATTATTTGAACCCTCTTCTGGCATATATTTCCATTTGTAAATTATTACTGTATTCCGTTTGACGAATGCTTTCTATCTAAGTTCCAACTTATTTAAGTGGTTTTTTATTAATTGTTGAATTCGGATTCACACGAACTAATAATCTTAAATTATAAATTCCTATCCTCTTTTGGGTCTGAAAAGATGTGTGCTCTGTCCATAAAAAACTTCAGCAGATTCCATAATTGTTTCTGATAAAGTTGGATGAGGATGAATTGAAAGTGCAACATCTTTTGCTAATGCAGCCATCTCTATTGCAAGAACTCCTTCGGAAATCATTTCTCCGGCTCCAACTCCGGCTATTGCCATTCCTAAAATTCTTTCAGTTTTAGGATCGATAATCAATTTTGTAACTCCATCATTTCTATCTAAGGTAGTTGCTCTGCCGGAAGCCTGCCACGGAAACCGGGCAACTTTTATCTCTATGTTTTTTTCTTTTGCTTCCGTTTCAGTTAATCCGCACCATGCAATTTCTGGATCGGTAAAGATAACTGCAGGAATAGCGGCTGGTTTGAATTCAACTTTATTACCTGCAATTACTTCTGCTGCCACTCTACCTTCGTGGGATGCTTTATGTGCAAGCATAGGATTTCCAACTACATCACCAATTGCATAAATATTTGGATCTGCGGTTTGAAGCTGTGAATTTACTTTTATAAATCCACGCTGATCAATTTCCACTTTTGTATTTTCTAAACCAATTCCTTTTGCATTTGGCGAACGCCCTACAGAAACCAGAACTTTTTCGAATACCTGTTCCGGTTCTTTAACACCTTCACCATCAAATTTAACTTTTATACCGCCATCAATTTCCTTCATCTCAATTACGCGCGTATTAACCATAATCGATTTCATCTTACGGTCAAGTGATTTTGCTAATATGTTCACTAAATCCCTATCTGCTCCGGGCAGTAAGCCCGGCATCATTTCAACAACTGTAACCTGTGTTCCCAATGCTGAATAAACACTCCCCAGTTCTAAACCAATGTAACCACCTCCAACAACCAACATCGATTTGGGAATATCTTTTAGCGCAAGCGCTCCGGTTGAATCTATAACCCGCTCAGAATCTAAATTAAAAGCCGGTATTTTTGTGGGAACTGACCCAGTAGCAACAATCGCTTTTTCAAATTCTATTTCTTCTGTACCGCCAGCAAGCAGCTCCACGCTTAGTTTGGAAGAATTAATAAAAGCAGCTCTTCCCTGGAGATAATTTATTTTATGTTGCTTGGCTAATTGTCCTGTACCGCCGGTTAATTTATCAACTACACTTTCTTTAAACTTTCGAAGTTTATCTAAGTCAATTTTCGGTTCACCGAATTCGATTCCCCATTTTTTTGCTTCCGCTGCTTCTGTAATTAATTTAGCAATATGAAGCAATGCTTTAGAGGGTATGCATCCGCGGTAAAGACAAACACCACCCGGATATTTTTCTAATTCAATTAATGTTACTTGCATTCCCAAGTCTGCTGCCAGAAATGCTGCGGCATACCCGCCTGGTCCGCCACCAATAATTGCTAATTGAGTTTTTAACGTCATAATTATTTCTCCAAACTTTATTAATTGTACTTGCAAGAGTAAGATTATGATTAAGAGTAAGAAAGTATTTTCATTCTCTTACTCTTAATCTTACTCCCTTCTATTCGTTTAAATAGAGTAAGATTATGATTAAGAGTAAGAAATGAATTCAGGTTTTTCTCATTCGACTATAATCAACCTTCCAATGCCATAAGGAATGGCTGCTGTATCGCACCGATAATCCATCTTAAAAATCGGATGGCATCTGCACCATCTATTATTCTATGATCATATGATAAAGATAATGGAAGCATCTGGCGAGGTTCAAATTTACCATCAATGTAAACCTGTTCTAAGCTGCCGCGCGACACGCCAAGTATTGCAACCTCAGGCGAATTAATTATTGGAGTAAAATATGTTCCACCAATACCGCCTAAGTTTGTAATTGTAAATGTTCCGCCATTCATTTCTTCTAAAGATAATTTCTTGTTTCTTGCTTTTTCCGCGAGTAGATTCATCTCCACAGAAAGCTCGATAATATTTTTTCTGTCGGCATTTTTTATAACAGGAACGAGTAATCCGAATTCGGTATCAACCGCAACTCCAATATTAAAATACTTTTTATAGATGACCGTATTATTAGCTATGTCTATACTTGAGTTAAACTGTGGGAAAGTTTTAAGTGCGGAAGTAATTATTTTAATTAGTACGGCAGTAACCGTTAGCTTGCCGCCTGCATTTTCCACGTGCTTGGAATACATCTTTCGAAGTTTCTCAAGTTCGGTTATATCTGCTTTATCAAATTGTGTAACGTGCGGAATTGTTGCCCATGCAAAACTTAAATGTTCCGCAGTTTTGCGCCGGATGTTACCCATTTCTTTCTTTTCAATCTCACCCCATTTTGAAAAATCCGGTATTTGTTCAGTTATAATACCACCATAAAATTTTTGTTCCGGTTTTGCTTCTTTTTGTCTATTCAGTTCTTGTGAAAAAGCTTTAACATCGTTGATGGATATTCTTCCACCAGGACCGGAGCCAATAACTTTATTTATATCAACTCCAATCTCTCTAGCAAACCTTCTTACAGTTGGGGCAGCAGGAGCTATTTTACTTGGGTCAACTGATGGTTTCTCTTCAATGTAAACTTTTTGTGTACCTGCTTTGGTTTCCGTTTGTACTTTAATTTCTTCGTTTATTGGTGAAAGTGGGTTAACCTCGTTAGCTTTTTCTATAATTATTGAGCCAGCAGTTTCAATAGTTAGAACATCTTGTCCAACTTTTACTTTGTCGCCTGCTTTAATATGAATTTCCTTTACTACTCCGGCAATATCAGAAGGTACTTCCACAGTTGCTTTATCAGTTTCTATTTCCAAAACAACCTGGTCTTTTTCCAGCTTATCACCAACCGCAACTTTCACTGATAGAACATCAGCAGACAAGATGTTCTCACCAAGCTCGGGTAACTTAAATTTTACCAATCCCGCTGTTACTGAAGTTTTAGATCCAGGTTTATTTTCAGTTTCTGTTTTTTTAACAGACTCAATTTTAACATCTTTCTGTTCTTGTTTTTCGCTCTTATCTTCATTTGCAGAATTAACATCTTCCAAAGTAAAAATCACTTGTCCGACTTTTGCTTTGTCGCCTTGCTTTACAAAAACCTCTTTTACAATTCCGGTAACATCAGAAGGGACTTCGATTGTTGCTTTGTCAGTTTCGATTTCAAGAACCACCTGATCTTGCTTAATTTTATCTCCGGCAGAAACAAGAACTTTTAATACATCTGCAGTTGTAATGTTTTCTCCCAGTTCGGGAAGTTTAAAATCTTTCATAGCCTACTCCCAACCCTCTCCCCAAGCCTGCCTGCCGGTAGGCAGGGGAGAGGGAATTAAATATAAAAGGAATATTTTTTTATTTCTTTCACTTAAATCGCAGTTTATCAATTCCGCTTTTTCCTTAAGTCCCCCTTAGGGGGATTTAGGAAGCTATGATTTAATTGGATTTAGTTTATCCGGATTTATTCCCAAATCAATCATTGCTTTTTTAAGAGTTTGCGGCTTTACTTTTTTATCCTTAGCCAGCGAAACCAATGTTGCCCAAACAATATGCTTTGCATCTACTTCAAAGAAGTCTCGCAAACTTGCCCTGTCCTCGCTTAACCCGAATCCAAAAGTACCGAGTGTTACAATTGGTTTAGGTAAATATTTGGAAAGAGAATCTGCCAGTATTTGAACATAATCCGATGCAGAAACAATTACACCCTCCGTTTTGCCGAGTTGTTGTTTAATAAAAGGAATTTTCTGCTCCTGTTCCGGATGAAGCATATTCCACCTTTCTGTTTCCATCGCTTCTGTATGAAGCTGTTTATAGCTTGTTACGCTCCAGACATCAACCGCAATATTATATTTCTCTTCCAAAATCTCCGAAGCTTTTAAAACTTCATTCATTATTGCACCGCTACCTAAAAGATTTGCTTTAGCCAGGTTATCATTCTTGCTCTTAATCTTACTCTCCTTAAAGAGATACAGTCCTTTCAGAATTCCCTCTTTGGCTTCTTTCGGCATTGGAGGCATTGCATAATTTTCATTCATCACAGTTAAGTAATAATAAATATCTTCCTGATCGACATACATTCTTTTTATTCCATCCTGTATAATCACTGCAATTTCATAAGCAAATGCTGGATCATAAGCCATTAAGTTTGGAATTGGATAAGCAAGCAGATGGCTGTTTCCATCCTGATGCTGCAAACCTTCGCCGGCTAAAGTTGTTCTGCCGGCAGTTCCTCCAACTAAAAATCCTTTGCAGCGAATATCTCCGGCTAACCAGGTAAGATCGCCGATCCGCTGGAAACCAAACATTGAATAGTAAATAAAAAATGGAATTGTGTTTATTCCATGAGTGGCGTAAGCAGTTCCTGCAGCAATGAATGACGACATTGAACCCGCTTCATTAATTCCTTCTTCAAGAATTTGTCCGTCGATTGCCTCTTTATAATAAAGCAAACTTTCTTTATCGACCGGATCATATAACTGTCCAACGTGAGAATAAATTCCAACCTGTCGGAATAATGCTTCCATTCCAAATGTGCGTGCTTCATCTGGAACAATAGGAACAACAAAATTACCTATTTCCTTATCCCGAAGAAGTTTTGCAAGAATTCTTACAAACACCATCGTTGTAGAGGCTTCTCGTCCTTCGGTACCAGCATAAAATTCTTCAAACAATTCATCATTTAGTGGTTTGATCGGTTTGGCTTTTACAGTTCGATTTGGTACAAATCCGCCAAGAGCTTTTCGCTTTTCCATTAAGTATTTAATTTCAGCGCTTTCTTTAGATGGTCTGTAAAATGGGGCTTCAGCAACTTCATCATCAGAAATTGGAATTCCAAACCTTGTTCTAAAAATTCTCAATTCGTCTTCGTTAAGCTTTTTTTGTTGGTGAGTAATATTCTTTCCTTCACCGGCTTCACCGAGTCCGTAACCTTTAATTGTTCTGGCAAGAATAACAGTGGGTTGTCCTTTATGTTCAACTGCTGCCTGGAACGCAGTATAAACTTTTTCGGGATCATGTCCGCCTCGCTTCATTTTAGCAATCTGTTCATCAGAAAGATGCTTTACCATTTCTTTAAGCTCTGGATATTTACCCCAGAAATGGTTACGAATATAATCACCATTTTCCACAATATATTTCTGTGATTCACCATCAAGAATTTCATTCATTCTTTTCAACAACCAGCCGCCGTTATCTTTATCAAGGAATGGATCCCACTCACCACCCCAGACTATTTTAATTACATTCCATCCCGCACCACGGAAATTTGCTTCAAGTTCCTGGATGATATTTCCATTACCACGTACCGGTCCATCCAGCCGCTGCAAATTACAGTTAATAACAAATATCAGGTTATCAAGTTTTTCTCTTGAAGCAAGTGAAATTGCACCGAGTGTTTCGGGCTCATCTGTTTCACCATCGCCAAGGAAAGCCCAAACTTTGCCATTGCCTTGCTGCTTTAATCCCCTGTCTTCAAGATAACGGTTAAAACGCGCCTGGTAAATTGATAGAATTGGTCCTAAGCCCATGGACACCGTTGGAAACTGCCAGAAGTCAGGCATAAGCCATGGATGCGGATAAGAAGATAAACCGCCACCTGGGCGAAGTTCTCTTCTGAAGTTTTTCAATTGTTCTTCAGAAATTCTTCCTTCAAGAAAAGCGCGGGCGTAAATACCGGGTGAAGCATGTCCCTGAAAATAAATTTGATCACCACCACTTTGATCATCTTTCCCTTTAAAAAAATGATTAAAACCAATCTCATACAAAGTTGCTGCAGAGGCATAAGTGGAAATATGTCCGCCAATTCCTGGCGATTTGCGATTTGCTCTAACAACCATTGCCATAGCATTCCAGCGGATTAAACTTTTAATTCTTCTTTCAATTTCTCTGCTTCCCGGAAATGGCGGTTGCTTATCTGCAGCAATTGTATTGATGTACGGAGTGTTTGCAGTAAATGGAATTTCAACCCCGTTCTTATGTGCATGAATCTGAAGTTCTTTCAGCAATTGCTGAACTCTTTCCGGACCGTTATGGTATAGGACATAATCTAACGAATCGCGCCATTCTTTGGTTTCTAACTTTTCAAGTTCCTTTCGATCAAAATTATTATCACACATTTTCTAAAAATCCTTAATTCATTAACGAAGTTTGACTTTCTTCTGATTCTAACAAAAAAAAAACCTTTTGCATTCCATTAATTTAGATTTTTTTCTATTCTAACAGTTCAAATTATAATAGATTTACCAAGAAAAAGCAAAATTAAATGCTATCCAACAAATAATTGCAGAAGTATAGCTCCTGTTCACATTGTAAATTATTGCTGGAATTTATCCGGTTATTACAAAATTGAATTGAAATAATTTGTTGTTTTGCTATCTTGAGAATAAAATTTTATTTTAACTTAAGAATTTAATAGAAAATACTTTGTTACCACTTAAACGATTTATAATCGTACTTACTAAATAAATATAGGAGGGAGAAAATATGACAAGGATAATACTTGAGTCTAAGAATTATAATGATGTATTATTGATTAAAGAATTGGCAAATAGATTAAATATCAAAATTGCTATACAGGATTTATCAGAACAAAGCAAAAATATTGACCAACTTTCAGTAAATGCTGATAAAATTATTGCTAAAGGTGTAGATATTTCTAACTTTGGCGACCCAACGGTATGGCAGAGTGAAGTTAGACAGAGTAGAAATTTTAATTTTGATTAATATGAAACTTGTTGACAGCAATATTATTATTTATTCAGCAAAAACTGAATTTGCTTTTATACGAGAGTTATTTAAGGAAGAAAAAATATTTGCTTCAGAAATTTCTCGTCTTGAAGTTATGGGTTATCCGAAGATAACAGAAGAACAAATTTTGTATTTCAGCGCTGTATTTTCGCTAATTACTATAATCCCGGTTAATTCATTTGTAATTGATGAAGCCATTATATTAAGAAGAAAATATAATTTATCAGTTGGTGATGCAATTATTTCTGCAACCGCCTCAATTAAAAACCTTATTCTAATTACCAACAACACAAAGGATTTTGAAAAAGTAAAAGAAATTGAATTGAACAATCCATTGCTTATTGGTTAAATAAACTTATAAATTATTTACAACACCCCGCACTCTCCTGCAAAACTCAAATAAATACTCATAAATTTTTTCTGGATTTTCAAACCTGTTCGGAATTATCAACTTCAATGTTTCTTTCTGCTGGTCAAATTTAATCTCGTTAAAATAATTTTCCAGAATAAATTTCATCAGTGCAGTGAATCTTTCTTTGTAATAATCTTCATTTGCGCCTTTCGGAAGAATTATCAAAATGTTTTTCTGCTGGATAATTATTCTTTCGAACAAAGCAAAGGAGGCATAGTATTTTAGAATTGCAGTTGCCACCAGTCTTTCTACAAAGATCGGAGGTTTTCCAAATCTATCTCTCAATTCATCTGTAATTTCTTTTGCTTCTTCCAGATTCTTTATGGAAAATAAAGCTGTGTAAAAGCTTAATCTATCGGCTTGATCTGGCATGTAAGCTTTAGGAATTCCAATTTCAAAATAAGCATCGATTGTTGGATCGGTTCTCAATTTTGGTTTTGGAAGTTCTTTAAAAACTTCAGCAAATTCCAAGCGCTTTAATTCTTCTACTGCCTCATCCAAAAGTTTTACATACATCTCAAAACCAACTGCATCAATAAAACCGGTTTGTTCTGTTCCCAAAAGATTACCTGCTCCGCGAATTTCCAGATCGCGCATTGAAAGATTAAATCCCGCACCAACATCAGTAAATTCTTCAATCGCCTGAAGTCTTCGTACTGATTTTTTATTTATAGAATCCAGCGAAGGAACAAGAAAATATGCATAAGCCTGCCGATCAGATCTTCCAACTCTGCCGCGTAATTGATGAAGTTCCGCCAGACCAAAACGATCAGCACGGTTAACAATGATTGTGTTAACGTTTGGAATGTCTATTCCTGATTCGATAATTTTTGTACAAAGAAGAACATCATATTTGCGGTTAAGAAAATCATAAATAACATTTTCCAATTGAAGCGGTTTCATCTGTCCATGTGCGATTCCAATTTTTATCTCGGGAATATATTTGTTCAGATAGTCGGCTATTTTATTTATTGATTGCACTCTATCGTGAACAAAGTAAACCTGTCCGGCGCGTTTTAATTCGTTCATTATCCATTCTCTAACTTTTTGAACATCAAAAGTTTGAACCAGAGTATAGATTGGTTGGCGGTTGGGCGGAGGTGTTGCAATGATTGATAGATCTCTTGCACCAAGCAATGAAAGATTAAGAGTTCTTGGAATCGGTGTTGCAGTTAAGGTAAGAGTATCAACATTCACTCTAAAATTTTTCAATTTCTCTTTTGCCATTACTCCAAATCGATGCTCTTCATCTATTATTAAAAGACCGAGATCTTTGAACTGTACATCCTTTGAAAGCAAACGGTGTGTTCCGATGATTACATCAACTTTACCTTCTCCTAATTCTTTTACAACATCTTTTTGTTTTGCTTTACCATGAAATCGCGAAAGTACTTCAACCTTAACCGGGAATTGTGAAAGCCTATCCTTGAATGTATTCAAATGCTGTTCGGCAAGGATTGTAGTTGGTACAAGCAAGGCAGTTTGCTTTCCATCGTTTGCCGCTTTAAAAGCCGCACGAACCGCAATTTCTGTTTTTCCAAATCCAACATCACCGCATACAAGCCGGTCCATGGGACTTTTGGATTCCATATCATTCTTTACTTCGTCACTTACTTTGGATTGATCTGGAGTATCCTCATAGATGAATGAAGCTTCCAACTCTTTTTGCCAGATAGTATCAGCACTAAATGTAAAACCTTGTGATGCTTTTCGTTTGGCATATAGTTGAATAAGTTCGCGTGCAGCTTCTTTTATTTTCTTCTTAACTTTCTTTTTTGTTGAATCCCATTCGCCGCTGCTAAGTGAATTTAATTTTGGTTCTTCACCTTCTTTAGAAGAGAATTTTTTTACAAGATTGAAATAGTTTAGATTGACATAAACAATTCCACCTTCAGCATAGAGAATTTTTATGCTTTCCTGGCTTACTTCACCGATTTTAATTGTTTCAAGTCCAACGTACTGTCCAATTCCAAAATTTTCGTGAACAACAAAATCTCCTTTTTTAATAGAAGCAAAATCTTTTGTTCTTGATTTCTTTTCTCTTTGAATAGAAGAAATTTTTGATCGGTACGGTTTGTTGAAAATCTGGTAATCAGTAAGCACAAGCAATTTTTCGTTACGTAAGATGAATCCCTTTCTTAATGCCAGCGTTTCTATTTTAACTTTTCCAGTTTCAATCAGTTCGGCAAGCTCTTCTTTGTAATCTGCAAGCAAGTCATATAATCGCTTCGATTGAAACTCATTCTCGGATGTAATTATGATTTTATAATCTTTATTTGAAAAATCCTGTAGTGTATTAAACAACCGATCAAAGTTGGAATTTATGGTTGGCGGTTCTGTTATATTCAGATTTATTTTTTCAACTACATCATCAAACGGATTTTCTATCAGCCATCTTGCTCTCTTCTTTAAGAGCGAGCTGAGATCGGTGCTTTCTTTAAGGTTATTCCTTTTTCCATCATCAATTTTAATTTCTGCTGGTTTAATATTGCCAAGCAGTTCTTGTGCAAGTTCAATATCTTCAATTACAATTCCATCAAAAGCCGATGGTAAGACTATTTCGGTTTTTTTGAAAAGAGAATTCAAATCGTACTTATTTGCAATAACCAGTGGATTGTCTAAATAATCAAATATGTCTGAAGTAAAAATTGTTTCCGCATTTTCAAAATTACCTGCAAGTGAAACAACTTCTGTTTTATCTGCGGAGCGCTGACTTTCAGAATCAAAGTGGCGTATCGATTCGATGAAGTCGCCATCAAACTCTATTCTGCAAGGATTCGCTTCGCTATACGACCAAAAATCTACGATGGAACCACGAATTGCATAATCGCCAACTCCTTCAACAAATTTTGTTTTCTGATAATTTAATAGGTTGAGGTATTCTATCAGTTCATCATATGTAATTCCTC
Source organism: Ignavibacteriales bacterium (assembly GCA_026390815.1). Lineage (NCBI taxonomy): Bacteria > Pseudomonadati > Ignavibacteriota > Ignavibacteria > Ignavibacteriales > Ignavibacteriales bacterium. The sequence goes on from JAPLFH010000033.1 coordinate 212,135, forward strand.
CGCCAAGTTGAATTTTAGTTGTTCGATTATCTAATTGATTTTTAGCGGGAAGGGATACTTTTATAATTTCATAAGTCGAAAGCAGAATAAACTTTTTTTTATTACTGATAAGAGTCAACTTTTCCTGGAGCGAATCAATTTTATTATCTTCAACCGATACTAAATAATTACCGCAGCCAAGAAGCTCCAGTTCTACTTTTATTTCATTTACAGTTTGAACATCGGGGAGAAGGAGAAGTATTTGGTCCTCCTTTTCATTGAAAAACTTAACAAGTATTGTTTTTAAGGAACCAGAAAGTGGAGAAATGTAGTTGAGTTTTTCTTTCTTTGAAATCAGTAATTTATTTATTCCTTCGGATGATTCTAATAGTTTTAGCAGGGACATATTCAATCTTTCTTTTTAAAATAAATATACCAAACCACCTCCACCAGGTGGCAAATAAATTATTTGTCTCATTCAAATGGATAGACAAATAATCTCTAACAGAAAAATATAGTTTTAATATGAAAGATTCTTGGACTAAATCCATCTTATTCAAGTTGTCTGAATTTTTTAAAAAACAGTTAGTTATTGCTCTCCAGGTTAGTTCTAAAAAAAGCTCACATACTAAATGTGAGCTTTATAGAGATTGAGATTATGTTAGGGGAAAAGTTTAATCAATTTTAACTGGTTACTTAGCTTTCTTTAAGTAGATATTTCCATTTACAGTTTCTATAACCACCTTGTTTTTTGCACCATTAAGGTTAGCTTTTCCGTAAATATATTTTCTGTCTGAACCTTTGGTTTCATCCCACTTTTTTGTTTTTTCTTTTGATAAATCAAAATCGCTGATTATATCATAATTGGTTTTATTGTTTCTTGTATAGGTTAAAGTAATATCAACATTCATAGAAAAATTTTCGGGAACAACTAAAGTTATATCACCGCCCATTGATTTTAGCTTAACATCATGATTTTCATTTTTAAGTTCGTCAATTAGTTTTACAGATACATCTCCACCCATTGTTGTAGCTTCAGTCCATCCATCAATCTCATCTATTTTTATATCGCCACCCATTGTAGTAGCTTTTACAAACTTCTTTGCGTTGCCTACTGTTATATCACCACCCATAGTGTGGAGTTTAGCACCAGCAGGAGCATTATCAATATTTAATTCTCCTCCCATCGTGGAAATATCAATTCCTTCGCCAGTCGATACTCCGTTTTTGTTAACTATGTTTTTATAGCTGACATCTCCTCCCATTGATTTACCTTTTATATCGCCACTAACATTTTCGATTGATACATCACCGCCCATAGTTGTTACAGAACCATCAACTGAAGAATTTGTTAATTTTATATCACCACCCATTGTGGAAAGAGATAATTTACCTTTTAGATTGCTTAGTGTTAAATCACCACCTTTAGTTTCCCCTTTTAACTCACCTTCAATTTTTTCAAGATTAATATCTCCACCCAAAGTTTGAAGATCTAAATTACATTTTTCTGGTACCTGAATTTCAAGTTTGCAATCACCATTATGATTATCATGCCCTGATTCATCAAATTTATTTGTAATTTTTATCCCACCGGAAACTTCTTCAATATTAAGTACAGAGTTCGGATCCTCTTTACCATCAACCAAAATTTTGATTGATAATTTTTCTTTATCCCAGCCAGTAATTTTTATTGAACTACCACTCATCATATTAACTTCAAGATTTTTGCCCATTCCAAGGTTATAATCCTTTTCGGCATTCCTTTCATCAGAATCAAATTGTAATCCAATGATAGGTAAACCTATTAGGTAACTTGAATAATTTAAAGAAGCAGCGGCATTGGAATTTGAATTAAGGCACATTAAGAGTGCTGCTAAAGCTATTGGAAAAATATTTTTCATAATTGCCCTGTTGATAATTTTTTATTATATAATTTTTTAATTTCAATAGTTGAATTTATTGTTTGCAGGTAGATTTTTTCTCCGCCTCCATTAAGAATATACTTTGCTCTAATTTCTCCCCGTCTGCTATCTTTTTCATAACTCTGTGTTTTAAAATCCGATTTTATTACAAGACCAGTCTCATCATCATTATTCCATAAATCAGCATCTTTAATAACGGCATCAATTTCTGCGCGTGAATTTTCAGGGACCATTAATTTAATATCACCGCTGCCGGATGTAATTCTGCTTTTACCAGTACCGCCTGGTTGAAGCTGAACAGATATATCGCCACCACCAGTGGAAGCATTTACAGATCCGGTTAATTTCTGTAATTTAATATTGCCGCCGCCGGTTTTAGCAATTATTAACCCGTTTGCACCGGTTAATGTAATATCACCGCCATAAGTATTTAGCTTTGCATTACCTGCTATATCTTTAACATATAAATCGCCGCCAAAGGTAAACAATTCCGCACTTCCCCCAATTTTTTCAATAGTAATATCCCCGCCATTTGTTTTTGCGTTAACATAATTACCAACAACACCAATTTTTATATCGCCACCATAAGTAAAAATATCTGCATCTCTGCTAACGGAATTTAAGGATAGATTTCCACCTGCACTTTTAACTATAGCATTGCCGATAACATCACCTGTAACTATATCCCCGCCAGAAGTATTTAAATTTACTTTTCCAGTTATCTTTCCGGTATGTATTTCTCCTCCATATGATAAAGCTGTTACATCACCTTCCAGCGCACCCTTTAATTTAACATCACCACTGTTGGTTTTAAGATTTAGATTAAATTTTGAAGGAACGCTAATTATAAATTTTGCATCGTCATCAGAACTCCAACCGCCATCAGTAATAGTTATAACATTACCGGATTGTTCAAAAACAATATTTTCAAATTCATTTTCATTGAATCCTCTTACATTTAAATTAACCTCGTTCTTTTCCCAAACATTCACTTCTAAATTAGCTGAGCCAGAAAGAATACTTACTTCCAATGTTCCGCCCCTGCTAACATTAAATGATTTTGATTTACTTCCCTGGTCCGTAGTAGAAGCAAAAGATAATACCGTTGAAAAAACCAGTATTGAAACTAAAGGTTTAAAAAAGACTTTCATTGCTGAACAACCTCCTGCAAAATTGATTTAGCACGTATCCGAACGTACTGATTCTCATCTTCACGACTCCTTTGTTGAAGCAATTCCAGCATTTCTTTTGAAAGATTTTTTTCGCTTATTTTGTCATCACTAAGGCTGTTGATTGCAGCAACACGCAAACCTGAGTTTTTATCATTCTTCAATACAAAAAGAAGCGCTTCAATAATATCTTCATCAACAGGAAATTTCTTTAATACTACAAGTGCTTCACGTCTTACACCGGCATTACTATCAAATTTTAATGCAGAAATAAGCGCAACTTTAACTTTTGCATCTGGTTTCTTTTTATTTTCCGTCTGTGCTGAAATTGCATTTAATGTTCTTAACCTAACTCCATCATTCTGTTCATTAACAAGAGAATGAGCAAGAACTTTTTGAATCAATTCATCGCCAATTTTTCCTTTCATCTTTACCGATTTTACCGCTTCAAAAGAAAAAGAAACTTCATTATTGCCGGATGGAGAATTATTAAACTGAAGGTTTCTGATCTTGATATCATTCCTTTCAAATGGATCAGTTTGCGATGCATTGATAAATTGCGAAGTGTCAATTACATCCGATTTGGTAAAGAGTAAATAACCGATCCCAATTCCAACTAAAACCATAACTGCGCCAGACATGGCAACTCGTATATTAGATGATAGAAATTGATTCAATCTTTCAATTGAAATTTCCCACAAGGATTTCTTCGATTGCTCAATCTGGATATTGCTTCTCAATTCCCTGCGGGCATCAGATAAAAGTTGTTCGCCAGGTTCTGTTGTTTTTAACCCGTTAAGTACAAGACGGAGCTTTTCGACTTTTTCAAATTCACTTTTACAATCAGTGCAGGAAACAATATGTTTATTAAGCTCGCGGCTTTCCTCTTCTGTCAGTTCATTGTATAGTGATAAGTCAATCCATTCTTTATATTTTTCGTGTTCCATTTTACCAACCATTTATCAATTTGATTTTTTATACTAAATGTTTTAGTTGTTCTCTAAGTTTTCTTGTAGCTGTAAACAGATATTTTTTAATTGCGCCTTCAGAGCAATTCATCATCACGGCAATCTCTTTTATTTTATGATCGTTTAAGTATTTGTAAGTAAAAGCTAACTTCTGCTGTGGGGATAATGTTTCAACCGCCAGCCACATTTTTTTTGATATTTCATTATTGTTTAACTGATCGTCAGCTTGATGTCCGGAAACAAGCGAATCACTTACCGGGCTATAATTATCATCGTCATCATAATCCTGGTTGATTGATACGTGCTCATGTTTTTTTTGACTTCTTTTAAATGAAATACAAACATTGGTAACAATGCGATACAGCCATGTAGAAAATTCACTTTTACCTTCAAAATATTTCAAACCTTTGTAAACCCGCATAAAAACTTCCTGGTAAATGTCTTTTGCATCTTCCCGGTTATTCCTGAATTTATAAGAAATAGCAAGAACATGTTTATCGTACCGATAAATCAGTTCTTCAAAAGCGGCCGTATTACCCTGCCTGGCTTTAAGTATTAATTGGTTTTCTTCAGCTGTCATTAACTCTATTGTTTATTTGCCGGTCACATAAGTTTAGACTTTGTAAAAATGAAATGGTTGTGGATAGACATGAAATTTTTCATGTAAAGTATTTCAAGGCGAAGAATACAAAAAACTGAACCCAGAAAACAGAATTCCGGAAACGGAGGCTGGGGAATTTTTAATTCTGCGTTCTGTTTTCTGAATTCTTAATTCTGCTTTGATATGTTCTTTTCATTTGTGCAATGTGAACTGGAATATGGTTTTCGTAAATTTTCAACCAGTCATCCATAGTCATAAGCCCGTTTTCTGAATGTTCAACAACATTTGCCCAAACTTTTTGAGGAAGATCTTTTATTAAATTGTAACTCATCAATCTTAAATATTTGAATAGCGCTAAAGCATCATCTGTACTTTGATTGTGGTAGTTTAAAGAATTTGCCCATAAATCCTGATCGTATCCTAACACGCCACTACCAGGTTCGGCAATAAATCTACGGCAGCGGGTGTAACTATTTGCTTCACTATCAGCAAGATGAATAATTATTTCGTGGATGCTCCACTCTGCAGGTGATGGTTTGTACTTCCACATTTCCTTTGGAAACTGTTTAAGCGCTTCTTCTAAATTATCGTATGCTTTTCCATACGATTCAATTTTTTCTTTTCTTTCTTCAGGTGTCATCTCTTCCTCCAATTTTTCTCTCTTCATCATACAAAAAAGAAAAATATTTTACAAGATAGATTTTGCAGTTTTTATTTATCTTGATAATTAATAGTGTTGTATTTAGATTGCAACACGTCTATAGGATTGTTTATTATGCCTACAGTTTTATTTTATCTGGGTTGGCGGTTCTTCTTTTTTGCTAACGAAGGAAATGAACCTATTCACATACATGCGGAAAAAGCTGATAAAAGTTGTAAATTTTGGTTAGATGTTGAAAGTTATGATATACTTCCTTCGGTTTCATATAAAATGAACCAAGGAGATTTAAATGAAGTAAGAAAAATAATATTCAAACACTTTGATCTTATAGTTGAAGCCTGGGAAGTATTTCAACGGAGAAGAAAAAATGAACAATAAAAAATTTCATATTATTAAGAATCTTCATTTTGAAAACGATATAATGAATATTGAGGTTGATGGAATAAGACACACCTTTAATTTAAAAAAGATTTCTAAACTTTTGCTTAATGCAAGCTGGATTGAACGAAATGCTTTCAAAATACACGAATCGGGTTATGGAATACACTGGCCCTTAATAGATGAGGATTTATCAATTGACGGATTACTTGCAGTTAAATCCAAACAACATCAATCGGCAAAACGAAAACACTCAAAGAGAAACAAATCGGGGGAAAAGTCCACAGAACAATTTATTGTTAAAGAAAAGGGAACTAGGTATTCGGGTAAGAAAGATTGATTCATTAACTTTCATTAAAATAAATGCAGCACCAAAATTCAACTCTATTTGCCAATTTCGATTTTACACAACTTAACTCTCCTGATTTTAAAGAAGATAGCGTTAGAGAAGTAATAATACTTCCAATTCTTAACCGGCTTGGTTATGATGACAAGAACATCGTCCGAAGTAAATCGCTCCTGCATCCATTCTTGAAGATCGGTTCCAAGAAACGTCCAGTTAATGTTATTCCAGATTATCTTCTTAAAGTTACAGATTATAATTATGCCTGGGTGCTTGATGCAAAGTCGCCTACAGAAGAAATTAAAACAGGCGATAACGTCGAACAGATTTTTAGTTATGCCATTCATCCGGAAATAAGAACAAAATATTTTGCATTGTGTAACGGAAAAGAATTTGTACTTTTCCGGCAGGATACAGAAAGACCATTAATTTATTTTGACGTTTCTGAAATCAATCGTTATTGGGAAAGACTTGAGACTTATCTCTCACCCGATTCCTTCCAAATTGGAAAAACAATTTCTTATAGTACAGTAAGAGAAGGCCAAATATCGTATGATGAGGATAAGTTTGATTATCTTAATCGCCCTTTGTTGAATGAAATTAAAGTTCAGAAACAAGCGGCTAAACGACACTTTGGCGTTCATGGATATTTTACTAAACAAGCATGGAATGTAGTACGAACTTATATAAATAATTTTTCTAAACCAGGTGATTTAGTATTGGATCCTTTTGGTGGAAGTGGCGTTACTGCTGTTGAAGCCTTAATGACAGACCGGAAAGCAATACACATCGACTTAAATCCAATGTCGGTTTTTATTGTTGAAAATATGATTGCCCCGGTAGAGATTCATAAATTATCTGAAGCGTTTGATAGAGTTAAAAATTCATTCGAGAAAGATTGTCCAACTACTAAAGCCGAAATTAAAAAAGCTCTTCAAACATATCCTTATCCAAAAGGATTTCAACTTCCTGGTGGTTCGGACGTACCGACAATTGAAAAACTTTTCAGCGAAAAACAATTGGCTCAGCTTGCTTTTTTAAAGCATTTAATTCTAAAAGAGAAAAATGAGAACATCAGGAAAAGTTTATTGCTCGCTTTTTCAAGTACTTTAACTGTTTCAAATTTAACTACTCACGCCGGTGAAAGTGGTGGTCCAAATTCTGGAGCTTTTGCATATTACAGATATAGAATTGCAAAAAAACCATCTGAATTTGAAGTTATCAATAGCTTCGAATCCAAATTCAAACGTGTTCTTGCAGCCAAAAAAGAAGTTGAAGTTAGGATCACTGAAGATACAATTAGCAATGGTCAAATAATAAAAGGTACCGCAACAGATTTGCATTGGATAAAATCCGAAAGTGTGGATTACATTTATACTGATCCTCCATACGGAAAGAAAATTCCGTATCTCGATTTATCAGTTATGTGGAATGCCTGGCTCGATTTGGATGTAACGGAAGAAGATTACCAGCAAGAAGCTATTGAAGGCGGTGAAAGAAATAAAACTAAAGATCAATATAGCAGTTTAATTTCTCAATCAATTCAGGAAATGTTCCGGGTTTTAAAATTTGATAGATGGATGAGTTTTGTTTTTGCTCATAAAGATCCGGAGTTCTGGCATTTGATTTTAGATACTGCAGAACGAGCCGGATTTGAATATGCCGGCGCAGTTAAGCAAGCAAACGGACAGACAAGTTTTAAGAAACGACAAAATCCATTTACTGTTTTATCAGGTCAACTGATTATCAACTTCAAAAAAGTTCGTAAACCTAAAACAATTCTTAAAGCAAACCTTGGAATGAACATAAGTGATATTGTTATGCAAACCATTGAGGGTATTATTGCAAAAAATAATGGCGCAAGTCTGGAACAAATAAACGATGAACTGATAATTAAAGGGCTTGAACTCGGATTCCTGGATTTATTGAAAAAGGAATACACAGATTTGACTCCGCTTTTATTGGATAGCTTTGATTATAATGATGAGACTGAGACATTTCATATTAGGCTTGATAAAAGATTTACAACTCACATCGATATAAATCTTAGAATTCAATACTATCTCATTTCTTTTCTTAGACGGCAACAGTTGGAGAACAAAACTCCAGCTTTTGATGAAATTATTTTTCATATAATGCCATTACTTCGGAACGGAGTTACACCGGAGAAACAGACTATCTTAAATGTTTTGGAAGACATTGCCGAAAGAATTGGGCTCGATTGTTGGCAGTTAAAACGAACCGGGCAATTAAAATTATTTATGTAATTTCAAAACCATTAAAATTGTCCATCTATAGTGGAGCGGTTTATTCCAATTCCCACAGATGAATCTGTGAGCTGCAGATCGAAAAAACTAACACGGATTTTGATTTCTTATAATTTTTCCCATCATTGCACCTGTGTGCTCACCATCTTTAATTACAAATTCTCCATTCATTATTACAAATGGAATTCCTTCCGGATATTGATGCGGTTGCAGGAATGTAGCTTTGTCTTGGATTTTATTGTAATCGAAAAGAACCAGGTCGGCAATCTTTCCTTTTTCAATTCTTCCACGGTTAGAAAAATTTAATTTGTCCGCCGGCATCGAGGTCATCTTCTTAATCATTTCTTCAAGAGTGCAGATTTTTCTTTCCCGTACATACTTTGCAATTACACGTGGAAATGTTCCGTATGCCCGCGGATGTGCAATATTTTTTGTCATCGGTGGATAAGGTGCATGCGCTCCTGCATCAGAAGCGATCATAACGCGTGGATGAGCTAAAATTTGTTCGGTGGATTTTTCTTCCATTCCAAATCCAACCATCATACAATTATTTTCCGAATCATTTATTACTTTTACCGCAGCATCATAAGAATCAATACCGAATTCTTTACCAATCTGCTCAATTGTCTTCCCCTGGTAATTTTTAAATTCATTTTTACCAATACCGGAAATCAAAACTCCGTTCCAGTCTCCATCAAGATTACTGATTTTTTTCTCGGCAAATTCTCTAAGTTTGCTATCAAGCGATTTATCTTTTAATCGTTCCAGAAATTTTTCTGTTCCACCATCTCTTGCCCAAAGTGGAAATAAGTTGGAGAGATTTGTATGATACGCAACATAAGGATAGCGATCCGCATGAACATCCAATCCTTCTTTAACTGCATTATCAATTTTTTCTAATGCTTTATCTGCTTTGTACCAATTGGATTTACCTGAAACTTTAAGATGAGAAATTAAAAGCCGCGATTCGGAATCTTTTGCAATTTTAATCGCTTCATCAATTGCTTCAAGAACTGTGTTGTCTTCATTTCGCATATGTGTGGAGTAAAGACGAAAATTCTTAGGAGCAGCTTTGCAGAGTAGAATTAATTCATCGGTTGAGGCAAAGCTGCCCGGAGTGTATTCCAATCCAGTTGAAACTCCGATGGCTCCCTGTTCAATTGCTTTAACAACTTCGTCTTGCATTCGTTTAATTTCATCAGCTGTCGCAAGGCGGTCATCAACACCAACAACATATTCCCGGACGGTTCCTAATCCAACCAAAGTAGCAATATTAACCGAAAACTTCTTTGCAGTAAAAGCGTTTAAAAATTCGCCCATACTTCGCCAATTAATGTCTTCGCCATATTCCTCTTTAAAAATTTTCAACTTACGATCTAACTCTGGTCCCCCAAATGGTCCCCACGAATCGCCATCCTGCCCTGCAATTTCTGTTGTTACTCCTTGTCGGATTTTACTTTCTGCTTTTGGATTTATTATCAGATCAACATCGGTGTGTGAATGAATATCAATAAATCCAGGAACGACTTTTAATCCTTTTGCATCGATAACTGAAAGAGCATTTTCTTCTGAGAATTTTCCAATTTCAAAAATCTTTCCATCTTTAATTCCAACATCGGCAAGGAATTCTGGTTTGCCGGTTCCGTCAATCACATTTCCATTTTTTATAAGAAGATCAAATTCTTTTGAACGTAAAAATGTTGATGACGAGCAGGCATTTAGAAAAACTGTGGATACGCCAGCAATTGCCGAGCTTTGGATAAATTTTCTTCTGCTGATTTTCATTATTTATTTCGTTTTATAAAAAATTTAAAAAATAATTATTTGTCATTTATCTTTTTTCAAATCATTCTTAACCGGTGCCCATTCCTTTAAGAACGCAAACACCTTATCGTGATCGTGTCCTTTTCCAGCTTCCAATTTTCCAGTATCTTGCGAATGCAGAAACTTGCCATCCTTCTCGAGTACAAAAAGATGCGGATAGCCAGGCACTTTTGGATATTTGGAAAGAAATTTTTCGTTTTTATTTTCCGGGCTAAAGTTTACTTTCATTACCACAAAATTCTTTTGAAGGAAATCGTTCACATCTTTATTATCTATAAAAAATTTATCTAATCTGTGGCACCAGATGCACCACTCGCCTCCAACGTCCAGGAGAATTCTTTTATCAGTTTTTTGCGCAACAGAAATTGTTTGCTTCAAATCTGTTTCTGGATTGCGGGAAGGATCGAATTTGACTTCGTGTGTTACCTTACTAACAGTGTCTTGTTCCTGTGCTTTGCAGAAATTAATGCTTATAAAAATTATTGCTGTAATTAGATATATAAATTGTTTCAACTTAGAATCCTATAAAATGTTACTTTAGATTTCCGGCAAAATTAAATGAATAATATTATCAATCCAACAGAAAAATATTTATTACTGGAAAATATTCGTTTTAAAATATGGCAATTAATTTTGTTCTTTCATCTTCATTATATATACCATAATAAAACATTGGTGTACTTCCTTTATTCTCAGGCATATTCAGATTTTGCCCGCTTTATAAATTTTTAGGAATCGATAGTCTGATGAATGATGTTTGAACCATATTTTTCAATCATAACTTTTTCTCTTTAAGACTTGCTTCACGGGTAATAATCCATCTTTTCCCACCAGAAAAATTTATCTGTTTGCAGAACAATATTATTTGTTTTATTTTTTAACCAAAAATCCGGGGTCAAATGAAAAGGTTAATAATAATAAGCATTGTATTTCTTACAACCCTTACATTTCCGCAAAAAAGAACCCATACCAGAGATCATGCATTTTCCGGAACCGTTGTAATTTCTTTGGAAGGTGGCTCAACTTACGGTTATACCGATTATTATGATTTTATTTTGGATTATGCTGGAAGAGGAATGATAGAATATTTTATCCCAACTTCCTCAGCAGGTTCTTTGGGTTTACGTGCTTTTACCGGTGGCGGTTATCTTTCTGGAAAAGATGGTCACAATTTGCCGGATAAATTCAGAACGGATTTATTTTTTGCTGGCGGGGGATTAGTTTACACTCTTTCTCTTGGTAATGTTATTTTTCCTTATATCTTTGGTGGAGTTTCATATCTTCATTTCAATCCTAAAAATACTTTTGGTGATCTGCTGGTAAATAATAATCTTGGTGCATATGAAAAAACTGCTCTCAATTTTAATGGTGAGTTTGGATTTCGCTTTTTACTTTCCCAGGATTTAAGTTTTAATATAAACGGAGCTGTATATATAAATCCGAACGATAACCTTGATGATGGAAAATTTAAAATAGCTGACCGCAATAATGATTTATTTTTTACCGGAATGGCAGGTGTTTCTTTTTCTTTATTTGGCAAAAGAGATTCTGATGGCGATGGTATTTACAACGGGGATGATAAATGCCCAGACCAGCCGGAGGATTATGATGGCTTTATGGATGAAGATGGCTGCACTGACTATGATAATGATAATGATGGAATTAAAGATCGGGTAGATCAATGCCCTAACAGACAAGAAGATTTTGACGGCTTTATGGATGAAGATGGTTGCCCCGATGTAGATAATGATGGTGATGGTATTCTTGATTTTAACGATCAGTGCCCAAATGAACCGGAAGATTTTGATGGGTTCCAGGATACTGATGGCTGCCCTGATTTTGATAATGATAATGACGGAATTCTGGATAAATATGATAAATGTCCAAACGCATCTGAAAAATTTAATGGTTATGAGGATGAAGATGGTTGTCCGGATGAAGTTCCCGCACCAAAGATAGAACAACCTAAAACCGAACCTGTTAGAGAAATTATTTTAAGTGCTGGCACAACTTTCGAAATTGGAAAATCAACATTAAGCTCTTATGCTTTTGAAGAGCTTGATAAAATTGTTGAAGTAATTAAAAATAATCCGGGTTCAAATTGGCGCATAGAAGGACATACTGATAACACTGGGTCTAATAAAACAAATAAGAAAATATCGCTTGCGCGCGCAAATGCTGTTCTTCAATATTTTCTTTCTAAAGGATTAGTTAAAAATCGATTTGAAGTTGTTGGATTGGGGAAAGATTTTCCAGTTGCTGAAAATAGAACAGAAGCCGGAAGAGCTAAAAATAGGAGAGTTGTAATTCTTAGAGTAAATTAACATTTATCATAAACAATAAATCTTATGAAAAAGCAAAAAGCAATTTTTACATTTTTACTTATTCTAAGTTCAACAATTATTTGCCAGGACCGATTTGAATTTATTGATTCAATTGACAAAGGATTACTTGAATACGAATTACATGGAAATGATAATTCCACCGGTGCTGCTGTTGAAGGAACAATAAAAAATGTAGGAACCGAAATCATCCAGGTTGAAGTAAATTTAGATAAACCACTTTTTCTTGAAAACAATTCAGTTGGACAGAATTTGATTTTATTCCAGATTTATTATTCAAATGGAAAATATTTGCGGGATGAATTTACCACGTACCTTGAATTTAAACCTGATACGGTTTATAACATTGTTGGTAACGTGTTGTGTAATAATTTTGAAAAGCCAAATCCAGTTGAAACAGAAAAATTCACTGTTAAGCCGCTCTCAGATTCTTTAAAGGCATATGATTTCATAATAAAAATGAAAAACCCGATTATTAAGCGTGAATGTAAAATGAAACAAGCACAATGCGCTTTGTGGTACATTCAGGGTGAAAGTTTAGAAAAGATAAACACAAAATTTGAAATTGAATTAGATGAGTTGGAAGAAGTACGTGAATTGATTGATAAGTAAACGTACTTTTACTTTTAGGTAAAGTAAAGCAGTTGTATTAAAAAGTGTTGATAGTCTCACTCTTTTTAGTATATCCAAGAAATATTATCGGATTTTATTGCGGTGATTAAAACTATCGAATTGGCATTTGGGTAATAATTACCAGTAAACTTTTCTTTCTATATCATCGATAATCTTTTGAGGGTGTTAAAAAGCAATAATTTTCAACTATTTTAATCGCATAATATTTGTTATAAATCTATTGGTAAAAATATTTTAAAAACTACAAAAAGAATATGAATACAGGGCAATTATTATTAACGGTTGGTGGTATGTTTCTTTTAGCCATGGTTATTTTAAGGGTTAATAATAATTTTTTATTAACAAATAAGATCATGCTGAATACAAAATTTGGAGTTCTGGCAGTTTCTCTCGGAACTTCAGTTGTAGAAGAAGCAAGTGGTAAAAAATTTGATGCAGCCACAGATACTACTTCTATTTCCGATATGAACCTTTTAACTTCTCCAGGTAGCCTTGGACCAAAAAGCGGGGAAGTATATCCTAACTTTAGTGATTTTGATGATTTTAATGGATTTACCAAAGTCGATAGTACAATGCCCTCAGCTATTTTTTATATTAAATGTAGGGTTTGCTATGTAGAGCCAAATACTACTTCGGGCAAAATAGTTGAGGTTAATAAAAGAACATGGCATAAAAAAATTGAAGTTCGGGTAACCAGTCCATCAATGGTAGATGCCAGGGGAATAAAAGATACAGTAAAACTTTCTTCAATTTATAGTTATTGGTTTGCAAGATAAGAGGCGAATATGGGCTTTTCTACGTTAATTGATTTACTTGGTTCTATTGTTGTTGGCGGATTACTTTTTTTGATTTTGTTACGAATGAATGATACCGCCACTGCCAATACCTACGTTTATGGTGGGGAATTGCTTGTACAAAAAAATCTGGTTGCTGTTGTTCAATTGATACAATATGATTTCCGGAAAATAGGATATTGTGCAAATCAATCTCAAATAGATCCGATTAGATCAATACTACAAGCAGATTCAACAAGTATTAAATTTGTAACTGATCTTGCATCACCCGGACATAATTTTGGTGATGGCATTATGGATACGTTGAGATATTATTTAGGTCCTACCAGCGAACTAACTGGTACTCCCAATCCATATGACAGGAAACTTTACCGAGTGGTTAATTCTGAAACAGCTCGAAGTTCCAATTTAGGAATCACGCATTTTTATATTACTTACTTCAATTCATTAGGTGATTCAATTCCATGTCCAATTGCAAGCCCTGGTGAAATTCAGACAATGCAAATTGATTTGAAGATAGAGAATACCGCTGTATATAATCAAAGGAATGTATACGAAAGAGATAGACACGAAAGCCAATATACCAGTGCTTTCTGGCGGCAAATAAGATTAGCAGCAAGAAATTTACGAAACAGATAGGAGTAAAAAATGGGCGGCAAAGCAAGTTTATATATGGTTTTGGGGTTCAGTTTAATCTTTATGATAGTTGGGTATAATTTCAGCTCTTTAACCAGAAGGGCTGTTAATAATGAGTTTAACTATTATAATGAAACTATGGCTCACGATATTACAGTGAGCGGTGCAAATATGGCTTCAAATCAAATCTTTATGGATAAAACCTGGGATGATGGATATTCCAACCTTAGTTTTAATGGAGGGACTATAAATGTTGCAGTAAGCAGTTATGCAATCAATAAAGTTAAAGTCTTTGCTATTGGTACATACGGGAACGCCAGCGATACAATTCAAATTTTACTTCAGCCAAGCAGCTTTGCAAAGTTTGCGTACTACATGAACATTTTTCCGGGCAATTTATTTTTCTATACCGGGGATACTGTTTCCGGTCCGTTTCATACTCAACAAAAACTTTCTGTTAAAGGAAGACCCGTATTTTATGGTAAGGCATCAGCAAAAAACGGATTGCAATTAGTAAACAATAATCCCAAAACTAATCCTGAGTTTAATGGTGGATTCGAAAGTGGAATTGATATTCCTTTAGTAACCGATTTTAATACAACAAAAACTGCTGCCCAAGCCGGCGGAGCTGTTATTAAAAACAATAGTGGTGGTAAAATAGATGTTAAAATGACCTTTAATGCAGACGGGACTATGACCTTTAAAAAATCAACAAACAGCGGCAGTTCGTGGAGTGCTGATACAACTGTAAATTTAGCAACGTTTGCACCAAACGGAGTTATTTTTGTTGATAAGGGTAATGCTTATATCCAGGGTGTAGTAAACGGACAATATACAGTTGCAGTGGATCAATCATCTGGTTCTGGATCCGGAAATGTTTATTTAGAGGGCGACATTACTTACCATAATCCTCTTGTATACAATCCTGTTACGCATCTTTATGATGTTCAGGGGAATGACATGCTTGGTATTGTTGCTTCTAACAATGTACAAATTGTAGATAATGCAGCTAACAGAAGCAATATTAATATACACGCATCCATTCTTTCAATGAAAGGTGGATTGGGCTTAACTAATAATAATATGCCAGCAAGCGGGTCTATCAAATTAGTTGGTGGATTAATTGAATATCAATCGCAGATTACCGGGACAATAAATGGTTCTGGCACATTAACAAATGGGTACAATGAAAAAATTTATTTCGATCAGAGATTTAAAGATTCTGCTCCGCCATATTTTCCTACAACAGGTAAGTTAGAGGTTATTGCTTGGTATGAATCCACCTGGGTGCCAGATCCAAAAGATGACTGGAAATAGGATTTTATTTGCACAATAAATTTTTTAGAGCATCATTTAAATTGTTGTACTTAAATTGATAGCCATTTTGTAATAATTTTTGCGGTATAACTTTTTGTCCTGTTGTTATTAATTTTGATGCTTCACCAAAAAATATTTTAAATACAAATTCCGGAATATTTAAATAAGCAGGGCGATGTATTGCTTCACCAATCATTCGTGAAAATTCCTTCATTGTAACAAAATTTGGCGCCACTGCATTTACTGGTCCGGAAAAATTTTCATCGTCAAGGCACTTCAGATAAATGTTAACCAAATCTTTAATATGAATCCAGGAAATCCACTGTTTACCGCTGCCTAAAGGACCACCAATAAATAATTGATACGGCAAAATCATTTTTGCAAGTGCTCCTTCATTTTTTCCAAATACAAGACCGGTGCGAATGTTTACTCTTCTTATTCCAAAATTTTCCACTCGGGCTGCCGCTTCCTCCCATTTTTTACAAACATCAGCTAAAAAATCTGTTCCCCCTGGACTTTCTTCTGTAAATATATTTGAATCTGATGCGCCATAATATCCAATAGCGGAAGCGCATATTAAAACTTCTGGTCTATTTTCTACTTTACCAATTGCAGTTACCAATTCTTGTGTGCTTCTAATTCTACTTTCAATTATTTCCGCTTTTATATTTTTAGTCCATCTTCTACCACCAATTGCAGCGCCAGCTAAATGAATTATTGCGCCTTTGCCATCAATTATTTTTTCCCAATTGATCGGTTTTAAATAGTCCCATTCAATATAAGCAACTGCATCTGGGAGTATCTTTTTAGCTGCCGCCGGATTACGAACAAAGACTGTTATTTCATCACCGCGTATTTTTAATTCATTAAAAAGATATTTTCCGACTAATCCCGTAGCACCGGTAAGAATAACTTTCTTTTGCATTTAATCGCTCACTGGTTATCAACAACTAAATTAAAATAAAATTTATTCCAATAAAAGATTAGAAACCTTGAAAGTTTAAATAAACATTAGATAAATTTGTGCAGGAAAATTTCACATCAATTAAGGATAGTAATTGAAAACATTCATTGTACCTATTTTGTTCTTTATACTTTGCGGCGTCATTTTCCCACAGCAATTTCATTTGGAGGGAAAAGTATTTGGTGAAAAGAAAAGTAACCCGCTTAGTTTTGTAAATGTACGGGTATTAAATTCGATGTATGGCACAACCACAAACAGTGAAGGAAAATATCAGCTAAAACTAAAAGCCGGAAACTACAAATTGGTTGCTTCATTTATTGGATACATTTCTGATACAATATCGCTAAACGTGAACAAAAATTTTTCAGAAGTTGATTTCTATCTTAAACCGACTTCTCTTCACACTGAAGAAGTAGTTGTATTACCAGGAAAAAATCCTGCTCTTGAAATTATCCGGAAAGCAATTGAAAAGAAAAATTCCAGAATTGCAAAAATTAATAGCTATGAATTTCTGGCTTACACCAAAGGAGTAATCCGTTCAGATCAAGATATGAATGCTGGGGATAATTCCGTTTCACTTGGTTTGGGAAGAAGTTCAGACACATCCAAACTGAACATACAGGGAATATTAGAAAACCAGAGCCATGGATTTTTTAAGAAACCAGATTATTATAAAGAATTTATTATTGCCCAAAAGCAAAGTTCTAACTTTCCAGCGTCTGTTAATACACTTACCGGTGGAAGAATAATCCAAAACTTTTACAGCAACGATATAAAGTTTTTTAATCGCCCTCTAACCAGTCCACTGGCAGATAATGCGTTGAAGTATTATTACTATTACATTTACGATACGCTTGCCATCGATAAGGAAAAAGTTTTTCAAATTTATTTTGAGCCGGATTATAAAAGTGATCCCGGATTTACAGGATATCTTTTTATTACCGATAGCACATTTAACTTAATCAAGGTAGATGTTGAGTTAAACAGAGCAGCCAACGTAGGTGGAATTTTCGAAAAGGTAAATATCTTTCAACAGTTTGTACCTTATGGTGATGATATTTATATGCCGATAGATTACCGGCTTTTTATTAAGGCTAATGTTTTAGGATTGGTAAGAATTGGTTTAGAAGTAAATACAATTCTTTACGATTACAAAATTAACTCCGAAATAACAGACAACTTTTTTGATAAAGCAATTCTTACTGTGGAAACCGGCGCCGATAAAAAAGATTCCACTTATTGGAAGAATTCGTTAACAATTCCAACTACAGATGAAGAACTTAAAGCTTACAAAGCTATTGATAGCATCAAATCAATTCCAAAAAGTTTTTGGGATAATTTTCCCGGTAATTTGCTTAGCACACAAATAAATCTTAATGATAATTTTTCAATCAGTGGTCCGCTTTCATTTTACCATTTTAACCGGGTAGAAGGGCACGCTTTAGATTTTGGATTTTACTCCAGCCAGCTTTTTGATAAACGTTTTAATTCGAACCTGAATTTTAATTATGGCTTTTCTGATAAAAAATTTAAAACGGATTTAGCTGCATCATATCTTCTTGGAGATTACAGAACTTATAAACTTTCTTTTAACGCATTTAACAAGATGGCTGTACTTTTTCCAGAATCTGATGAATACAACGATCTGACTTCAACTGTGCTGGCATTATTCAGCAAATATGAATTCAGAAATTATTATTACACAAAAGGAATAGATTTTAAAATTTCCGGCGAGGTTTTTCCAATCTTGAATTTAGGACTTGGTTTTATCGCTCACAAAGATGATAGTGCTCAAGTTAATACTAATTATTCATTCTTTAGAAAAGATAAAAAGTGGAAAGACAACCAGAAAATTTATAATACAAACATCAATGCGGTAACTTTCAGTTTCGGTTTGGATTTCAGAAACTTTATTGAAGATGGTTACTTCCGCAGGAGAGTTTCCCAGGGGAATTCATATATTAAAATCGGTGGAGATGTTTTAATTAGCGATTCCAAAACTCTTAAGAGTGATATGGATTTTAAGAAATATTCTTTAACTATTGATGGAACGTTAAATACATTTAATTCAGCAAAATTTGTCTTCAAATATTTTACAAATTATTCTTATGGACCAGTTCCGTCTCAAATGATGTATGCCTTACCTGGCAATATTGATATCGTTTCTAAGAATTGGACATTTAGAACTGTTGGTGTTGGAGAATATTTTGGAGATAGGGTAACTACATTATTTATTGAGCATCAATTCGGAGATGAATTATTCAGACTTCTAAGGATCCCAACGATAGAGGATCTTGAACTTCAGCTTACTGGATTTTTTAACGTCGGGTGGATTGATGTTTCGTCTGAATCAAAAAATATTTTACCAAGCGTTAACAAATCGTTCATCAAACCGCTGATGGAAGCTGGATTTAGTATTGGACATGTTTTATTTCCGTTACGGCTGGAATTTACCTGGCGATTGAATTATACAGAAAAGAATAAATTTGTAATCGGGTTGAACACATTTATTTTTTAAAATAAAAAAGTCCCGATAAAAACCGGGACCCAATAATGCAGCTAATTAAAATTTTTTATTTCTGAGGTTTTGCTTCGTTAACGATAATATTACGGCCGCTAAGCATACTACCATTTAAAGCTTTAATTGCAGCATTTGATTCGGTTTCGTTTGGCATTTCTACAAATCCGAATCCCCTTGATTTTCCGGTCTGACGATCGGTAACAACTTTTGCTGAAACAACTTCACCAAAAGGCTCAAATGCAGTCTTTAAGATTTCGTCATTTACAGCCCACGGGAGATTTCCCACAAAGAGCTTAGTACTCATTAAACCAATACCTCTAAAAAGTTGAAAAAACAGTGTGCTATATACAGTGAGAAATATACTTTTAATTTTTTAAAAATCAAACAAATCATGTGGAGTGTTTCTTAGTAGTGTATCACACAAGCACTTTGTCTATTGCTTCAGATAGGTTTGATACTGGGATTACTTTTATCTTTCCTTTTACCAAAAGTGATTTAAAATTTTTATTTGGAATTATGATATAGTTAAATCCAAGCTTTTCCGCTTCCTGAATTCTTTTCTCGATGTTGCCGATACTTCTAACTTCACCGCCCAAACCAACTTCGCCAACCAAAACAAATTCTTTATTAACACTTCTTTCTAACAAACTGGAGGCAATGGCACAGCAAACAGCAAGATCAACTGCGGGCTCATCAATTTTAATTCCTCCAGCCATGTTTAAGAAAACATTATTGGCAGAAAGACGAAAGCCAGCGCGCTTTTCTAATACTGCAAGCAAAATGGAAAGTCGGCGGTAATCAAAACCAGTTGCTACTCTCTGCGGATTTCCAAAATTGGAAGGAGTAACTAATGCCTGAACTTCCAGAAGGATTGGTCTTGTGCCTTCCATACTTGATGTAACTGCTGAACCAGTTGTTTGATTATCTCTTTCGCTTAAAAATATTTCGCTGGGATTTTTAACTTCACTTAATCCAGTATCGTGCATTTCAAAAATTCCAATTTCATTTGTGCTGCCAAAGCGATTCTTTTCTGCGCGAAGTATTCGGTAGCTGTGGTGTCTTTCTCCTTCGAATTGAAGAACTGTATCAACTATATGCTCCAAAACTTTTGGACCGGCAATAATTCCTTCCTTGGTTACATGACCGATTAAAATCATAACCTGCTGTGTTGCTTTTGCAATTTGCATCAACGCCGAGGTGCATTCCCTTAATTGGGTTACTGTTCCCGCAGCATTGTCTAAAGATGAATTATAAACGGTTTGGATTGAATCTACAATAATAACATCCGGTGCAAGATTTTGAATTGCTGAAAGAATAATATCCAAATCAGTTTCTGCAAGTATGAAAAAATTTTCAGAATTAATTTTTAATCGTGTGGCTCTCAATTTTATCTGCTTGTTAGATTCTTCGCCGGTAACATAAAGAACTTTCCCTTTAATTTTATCAGCCGCCTGCATAACCAAAGTTGATTTCCCAATCCCCGGGTTGCCGCCAATTAAAATAACAGAGCCGGGCATTAAACCACCGCCCAAAACTCTATCAAACTCATTTATGTTTGTAGTTAATCTATCTTCTTCAGTTGATGAAATATCAACAAGCTTGTTAATTGTAAAACCTACTTTGAAAGAAGATTTTTTTTGTTTGTTAGTTTCCACCAATTCTTCTGCAAAAGTGTCCCATGCTTCGCACTCAGGGCACTTACCAATCCACTTAACTGATTCAAATCCGCAGTTTGAGCAGACATATTTGGTTTTAGTTTTTGTCTTATTCATATATTCTAAAAGTTAAATCCTTGGGTAGCAAGATGATTTTTAAAAACAGAGAGATCACAAAATTATTATTAAGTTCTGCTTCGGATTCTAAAAATTTTTCTGTCTCAAAGTTAGTTGTTAAAATCCTGTTCTTTTAATAAAATTATCAATCACCCTATCGTTGGAATTAAGCATCTGTTCCGGTGTTCCTTCAAAATAAATTTTTCCATCATGAATCATTGCGACTTTGTCGGCAACATTCCTAACAGTTACAATATCGTGTGTAACAACTATCGAGGTTACTTTCAATTTTGTGTTAAGCTCTTTTATCAAATCATCAATTGAATCGGACATAATGGGATCCAGCCCGGTTGTTGGTTCATCATATAAAATATAATCTGGATCGGTTACCAAAGCCCGTGCAAGCCCAACACGTTTTTTCATACCGCCAGAAAGTTCGGAAGGTTTTAATCCTTGAATATTAGATAGCCCCACAAGGTTCAACTTATGTTCAACGATTTTCTTTACATCAGGTTCTGCAATATCATGATTGTTTTCAACGATTGGGAGCGCTACATTTTCACCAACAGTCATCGAATCGAATAAAGCTGCACCTTGAAACAAGAATCCAAATTTTCTTCTTACCGCAAACAAATCGTTCCTGCTTAACTCAGAAATATTTTGATTATCAACTTTAACGAAACCTTCGTCCGGAAAGAGTAATCCAACGATATGTTTAATTAAAACACTTTTTCCGCAACCACTTCTGCCAATAATAGCAATCGTTTTACCGGTTTCAATAGTAAGATCAATTCCCAGTAAAACTTTTTTTTCTTTAAATTTCTTATGAAGATTATTAATTTCAATCATCGTGTAAAATAAGCTGCTCCAAATTCATTGGTAAATATAAATGAATTTTGGGAAAGTTATTTGAGTGATTCTATGTGGCGCATACTTGTTATTGGATGATGAATCCAAAGTTGGATGTAAAACAAGCAATTCTTTTTTTTAATTTTGGTGGAAATGTCTAAAACAAACGCAATAAGGATTCTTGAGGCAAATGGAATAAAACATTCTACTTATTCTTATGAATTTAGTGAAGATGAAATTGATGCATTATCTGTTGCAAAAAAAATTGAAGCAGATCCGGAATCGGTTTTTAAAACTTTAGTAACACGCGGGGATAAAAACGGGATTAACGTTTTTTGCATACCGGCAACTGCCGAACTTAATTTAAAGAAAGCAGCACTTGCCAGTGGGAATAAAAGTATAGAAATGATAAAGATGAAAGAAATACTTCCGCTTACTGGTTACATTCGCGGAGGCTGCTCCCCAATTGGTCTAAAGAAGGATTACCCAACTTACATTGATGAAACAGCGCAGCTTTTTGATGAAATATTTATTAGTGCCGGTATAAGAGGTATGCAAATAAAATTGTCACCAATTGATATTAAAGATTTGATTGAAGCAAAATTTGAAGATTTAATTTAGAATTAACAAATTATTTTATTCAGTTATGTTACGCATCGTTTGAAATTGGCAAAGGCTTTTTCTACTTTTAATAAAATGAAAGTGATATTGGTATGGTAGATCCAAAAACTATTTTAATTTTTTCAGATGATCCTGAAAGTATTAGCTTGTATCAAGCTACTTCTTCAGAATTGGGAAAGCAATTACTCTTTAAAAGCAAAAGCCTGGATTCGCTTCGGATTTTGTCAATTCAAAAATTTGATTTAATAATTTATGAATTTCAAAAACCCAATTTTTCTGAAATAGATTTTTTTGATTCACTTTATAGAATCGCCGTTGGAATTCCCATTTGCATTATTAGCGAATTTTTTTACGATACAAGGAATATTGTATTTGGAAATAAACCTGCTGCGTTTATTCTTAAACCACTTAACCTGGATAAAGTTATGTCACTTTTTGAAAATATTTTCGAACAGCCATATTCAATGGAATCCTTGTCCAACAAGGAAACTCAAATTCAATTTTCACTTCAGGCAAAAAAACTTTCGGTCTTATTAGAAATTTCAAAAAGAATAAACTCTAAGACCGATCTTGACGATTTGCTAAATACTATCATTAGCATTTCTTTAGATATTTTAAATGCTGAACGAGCAACTTTATTTATTCTTGATAAAGGAAAAAATCAACTTTGGTCCAGGGTAGGTACCAATATAAATTATAGTGAAATAAGATTTCCTTCTGATCAGGGAATTGCTGGAGAAGTAGCCATTACAGGCGCCTCACAAATAATAGATAGTCCGTATCTTCATCCAAAATTTAATAAAGAGATTGACGCTCAAACAGGATTTGTAACCCGGAATATTCTTTGTGTTCCTTTGAAAAACTTAAAAGGCGATATAATTGGTGTATTCGAAACGATAAATAAAAAAGAAGGAAATTTTACTAAAGACGATGAGGATTTCATTAATATTCTGGCTGTAAATACTGGTATCTCTTTAGAAAACACATTACTTCAGGAAAAACTTGTTAAACAATTTAAGGAGCTTCAACATTCGTATGAGGAGTTGTACATTTCGCAAAAAGTAATGATAAAGGAGGCTAAGTTTTCTACTTTATCGGAAATACACGGATATATTAAGAATGAAAATAATGCTTTAACTATATCCCGTGAATTAGAAGAAATTAAATCTGAAATTCCGGAAAACTTGAAATTAAGGAAAAACATTTCAAGCGTAGCAGAATCGTTAAAGAGTTCATTTAAAAGATTAGAAAATTATTTAGATTCAATGAAGAAAAATCTTTGATTTGAATTACATTCCTTAAAACAATTGTTCTAAGAACGATAGTTTATTTCCTGGCGAAAATCCTACGCAAAATTTTTTCATTTGTCAATTCTTTTAATGCATCTTTTGCAATCCACTTTGCGGATTTGGAATCAATTGTAAGTATTTGATTAGCAACTTCTATTGCTTTTTGATTAAGAAAAACGCTGCGCTTTCCTATTTGACGCAATGCCCAATTAACGGCTTTCCTAACAAAATTTCTTTCGTCTGTTGCCTCTCTTATTATAATCGGGAAAAATTTTTCAAATTCCTTGTCATCATCCTTTTTATTGTGAATAGAGAGTGTAGCCATCAAAACAAACCCTGCACGTTTTACAAATTCTTCTTCTCTTTCACTCCATTCAAATGCTTTTTGATAAGCAAAGCTGGTTTTATCAAATAAGTTGCTGCAGCATTGGTCGCAAATATCCCACGACTTGAATTCTTTTACCCACTTTTCCATTTGCTTTTCAGTAACCTTATCCGGCTCATCTATCATTGTAGCAAGCAAGCGGGCTTCGTGAATTTTAGTCTTCCATAATTCTAAAGAAAGACGATGATTCTTACCAATCAGTTTTGCAAACGGTCTCAGTTTATTAATTGTAACCCCATAAATGATTGGCGAACTGATTGCAAATCGTGCCATTCCTTCAACTGCTTTTGGATTGGCGTTGCTCTTAATCCATTTTAAAACTTGTTCTAATTCCATTATTTCATTTAAATAGTTTTAACTTAAAAGAGGTCAAAAATTATTGATTTGTGTCACTTTATAAAGATTTTTCTTCCATGTAACAAAATATTTCTTTACCAATAATATAGATGCGGACATAAAAAATTGACGTGGAGGAAAAATGAAAAAACTTGCAGCACGACTTTACTTTTGGATAATTTTGACTTTAATTGTTTTTTTGTTTTTAATGATTGGAAACCTGAATACAAGCGAAAATAATAATCAGCTTCATATCAGTCCCATATTAAAAGCAAATGATTCATTGTTTAAGAAACAGACTGATACAACTAATTACCAGTTAACAAAAAACATCTCAAATGAAAAAAATAGATCCTTATCTGAAATTAAACGATAGAATTTATAAAATCTCTTTTATTCTTTTTGCTGTTTCTGTCGTTTATATTTACCCATCAACTGTCCTTGCGCAAGAATGTGACCTTTCATTGCATCAAGAAGTTCATTTTTAGTTGCACCGGCTTTAAGATGAAGAACTACATCGAGCGCATAGATTTTAAAGTAATAATGATGAATACCGGAAGGAGGACAGGGACCACCGTAAGTTATCGTGTGAAAATTATTGGTGCCCATCAGTGCTTCGTCTGGTAAATTTCGGTTTGCACTTGTTTCTTCTCTTAACGCGAATATACTTGGTGGAATATTAAAAACCACCCAATGGACCCAGTCGCCCGAAGGTGCATCCGGATCATCAGATATCAAGGAAAAGGATTTTATTCCTTTTGCTTCTGTCCGCCAAGTAATAGGAGGAGATACATTTTTTCCATCGCAAGTATATTTGGATGGAATCATCTCTCCTTCTTTGAAGGCAGAACTTGTAACTTTGATTTCCATTTTCTTTCCTTTTAAAACAGTTTGTGAAAAAGAAATGCAAGTAATTATTGAAAGAGATATAAAAAGAAAGATACTTTTATACATACTTTCTCACTAAACTTAAATTGCACTTTTTTGGATCGATTGAAATATATAATATTCCACGACAAGAGCAAAGTTAAGTTTTAGGTAATGCGCCCAATTACTAAGCTGTATTTATTAAGAGGTTCTTGAAAAATGCTTTTTAGCTTAATATTAAAGCAATATGAAAGTTTCGTTATTAATAATCTCATAAATGAGTCCACTCTAAAAAGGGCATTCCCGTTAAAACCTGCTTGCAGCAGGCAAGCGGGAATCCAAAAACCTTTATAAATAAAATAGATTCCCGCTCCCACCTACCGCTGGCAGGTTTGTGGGGATGACAACTGGGCAATATTAGCTTATTAGACCGGACTCATTAATCAAAACTGAACTTTTCATTTAATTTTTTATTTTTTATTGGTAATTTTGTCTATCTTCTTTTAGATAATAAATGTGGTAAAGCTTGGAAACAAATATTCAAAATAATAAATTAGAATTATTGGGTAAATTAGCCGCAACGCTTTCGCACGAAATTAGAAATCCGCTTTCTGTACTTAAACTAAATCTGCATTATCTTAAAACATATATCGAAAATCTTAATGAAGAAAATGTTGAGTTGATAACTACTTGTGAAATTTCACTTGATAGAATTACAAACCTGGTAGAAAACATTCTGGAATTTTCTAGACGCCCGGTTGATGACCTCGAAGTAATTTCATTAAAAGAAATAATTGATCAGGCACTGATAGTTCTCAATCCAATTATTATGCGTCAATCAATAAGTATAATAAAAGAATTTGAAGAAAATACTAATCCACTTCGATTAAACAGGAATAAAATTTTGCAGGTTGTTTTGAACTTGCTTTCCAACGCAATTGAGGCAAGTACCAGGGGAAGCAAAATAATTTTATGCACATACAGAATAGAAATGAATGGAAGCAGTTATGTCATTGTAGAGTTTCAGGATTTTGGTGTTGGAATTTCTGATTCAGATAAAGAAAAAATATTTCAGGAATTTTTTACTAAAAAGGTACAGGGTACCGGTTTAGGGCTTAGTGTTTGCAAAACAATTCTTAAGGAATTTAATGCTGAAATTTACTTTGAATCAATGCTTGGCTCAGGAACTAAATTCTTTTTAAAATTTCCTTTAGATGATAATAGGTAACTTTATGAATTATCGTATTCTAATAGTTGATGATGACGATCTTTTTTCTGTTGCGCTAAAGCGAATCTTAGAAAAGATGAATTATGATGTACAAATTTGTCTGGATGCCAGCAGAACTTTTAACATCGTGGAATCTTTTGAACCGGATTTAATATTATTAGATATTTATCTTACTACGCACGATGGAATAGAAATATTAAAGGAACTTCAAAAAGCTCACTCTCAAATTCCGGTAATTATGATAACTGGTTACTCCGATGTTAAAATAGCAGTTAAAGCAATGAAGCTTGGTGCATACGATTTTCTGCTTAAACCTATCGATCTGGATCAGTTGAACAGTGCGCTCGCAAAAATAATTTCGCATATCGATCTTAAAAATGAAGTAATGATGTTCCGGACAATACTTTCATCGGAACAAGAAATTAAAAAAGAATTCTTTGGCAAAAGCAGAAGTATCTCAAAAGTAATTCATTCAGTGGAAAAGTTGGCTGCGAGTGATAATACCACCATCCTTCTTGAAGGTGAAAGCGGGACCGGTAAAGAAGTGTTTGCCCAATTCATTCATCAAAAAAGTCCGCGTAACAGCCGTGTATTTATTCCTGTAAACTGTGCTACCATTACCAAGGAACTTGCTGAAAGTGAATTATTTGGACACGAGAGAGGAGCGTTCACCGGTGCAGCACAAAAAACAAAACTTGGTAAGTTCGAACTTGCAAACGGAGGAACAATTTTACTTGATGAAATTGGCGAGCTTAACTTAGATCTTCAGGTAAAGCTGCT
The DNA here is from genome assembly GCA_026390815.1 of Ignavibacteriales bacterium. NCBI lineage: Bacteria > Pseudomonadati > Ignavibacteriota > Ignavibacteria > Ignavibacteriales > Ignavibacteriales bacterium. The sequence goes on from JAPLFH010000033.1 coordinate 239,581, forward strand.
TAGAGTATTACAGGAAAAAAAATTTTACAGGCTTGGTGGCGAAAAGGAGATATCAGTTGATGTAAGAATACTTGCTGCTACAAATAGAAATTTAGAAGAAGAAGTTCAGAAAGGAAATTTTAGAGAAGATTTATTTTACAGGTTAAATGTTGCCCGCATAATTATTCCTCCATTGAGAGAAAGAAGGGAGGATATACCAATCCTTGTTTATTCTTTTATGAATGAATTTTCCCAAAAGTTTTCTAAAAAAATTACAGGCATCGAAGGTGGCGCGCTGGAATTCCTTCAGAATCAGTACTGGAAAGGTAATGTGCGCGAGCTAAGAAACGCTATGGAAAGAGCAATTTTAATGATGGATGATGGGGAATTGAAACTTGTACAATTTAATTTCTTAACAGAAGAAGGGAAAGGGAAAGGAAGAGACGAAGATAAATTTGTGCTTAAAATTCCAAGACAAGGTGTTTCAATTGATTCAGTAATTAAATTCTTAATTCTTCAAACACTCGACATTACAAAGGGTAATCAGGTAAGAGCAGCAAAAGTGCTTGGGCTTTCGCGTTCAAAATTACGATACCGGATGACACAGCTTGGAATTGAGGTTACTAAAAAAGTTAGTTGAAGAGTTATCGGTTATAAAAATTGCAAAACGCATTTCCTCAACTCGGAACCAAATATCAAAACTCCAAATCTAAAAATCCAAATTGACGTACACGTTTGTTTGATTACGATTTGTGCCATTGACATTTACAATTTGATTGATTCTATTACCTCAAAGCGAGAAAATTTTCCGCCATATAATTTACCTGGTTTATTAAAACAACTAAGTTGAAACTAACAGCAACCCATTCTTATTGGTGTTAATCCAATCCAATTGGCTAATATTCCACATTTTCATTTCAATTAAATGTATTAAATACTAAAAAAATATGGGCATTATTATTGTCCATCCCCTCTAAGTTTGAAAATAATATTCGATAATAATTTTGAATATCATTTAAATCGCATCATAGGAATAGAAATGCAAGAAGTAATGGACACTTATCAAGACGATATATTGAGGCTAAATTCTGATGATCCGGCTACACGCCGGGAAGCCGCTGAAAAGTATTTGACGGAAGATTTGCCCGATGAATTAGCAAAGCTGTTATGTACAAAAATGTCTGATGAAGATAAAGGATTTAGAGACGTTGTTGGTTTTGCTTTAACATTCAGCAACAATCCGCAAATCCCCGTGTTCTTAGTTCCTTATATCTCGTCTCCGGATATTTCCGTAAGAAATCTTGCCGGGGAAATTCTTATAAAAAGAGGAAGCGGTTCTATAGATGCATTACTGCGATATCTTAAAGAAGGTGATGATGATGACAAAAAATTTATTATAGATATTTTGGGTTTGATTGGTGACTCCGCCCCAGCCGATGTAATACAAAATCTTTTACACGAATCCCCGAACGAAAATGTTATATTAGCCTGCATTGAAGCACTTGGTAACATCCAAAGGTTGGAAGCGCTTGATGATATTATGTCGTTCTATGATAAAAATGAATTGTTCCGCCCAACAGTTATTGAGGCAATAGGTAAAGTTGGTGAAAATAAATCGTTAGAATTTATTTTAGATAAATATAATTTAGCTGATGATCTGACCAAATTTTCTATGCTGGAAATATTAGGAAGAATTGGTGATGAAACTACTTTCTTTTTCCTTTTAGCTGAACTTGGTAACATTACTGCACCGCTTACCTGGGCTGCAATAACATCCATTAAAAATTTAAAAGAAAAGCTTTCGCTTGATGTTCCTTATGATGAATCCACAAAGAATGCAATTTTAAGCACACTTCATCATGGGGAAATTGATTATCAGCGAGCCGCATCCGCCCTACTAACTTTTTTTAAGGACAAAGATATTCTTGCTGCAAGTTTTAAAATCTATGGTTTCGATCCGGAAATTGATGAGAATATAAAAGCGAACTTCTTTATTAATAAAAAAATTTTCTTCTCGGAAATTATCAACTATATAAAACCAAATTCAGTAAATCTAAAACAACTGCTCGATCTTATTAAACAAATGACTGATATAGATGGTGATGAGTTTGGAAAATTATCTCAATTAGAACAACATAATTTTTGCTCTTCATTAGCCGATCTTCTTTCCCATTCGGATGAAGAAGTAAGAAGAATTTCGATGGAACTGATTTTTGCTCTGGACGAATCCACGGCATTTATCTTTATAGATCTCTTATGTTCAGATAGCAATGTATGGAATAAGATGAAACTGTTGGATATTCTGGAAAATATTTTTAATGAAGAAGCCAATAAGGCGCTTAAAACTTTGATTAACGATGAAGAAGAAATGGTGAAAGAAAGAGCCATAATGGCATTAAATCAAAGAAGGATTTTAAATTAATGCAGGGATTGCAGAATGTTAAACCAGTATAACGCCGCGCCTGTACCCAATAACGTTTATCCCAACTTTAAGTTGAAAAATGATAATGTTCTTTCAGACAAATCGTTTGAAGAATGGCGGCAATACATCTACAGTTTATGTGGAATTTATTTTCAAGACAATAAAAAATATTTGCTTGAAAGCAGACTGCAGAAAAGGATGACGCATATTGGGATAGAAGATTTTGAGAAGTACCTTGAATATTTGAAGTTTGGTACTAATAGAATGAACGAACAGAAATATATGTTCGAGGCAATAACTATAAATGAAACTTACTTTTTCCGGAACCAACCACAGTTAGATGCACTTGTTTCTAACATTGTACCGGATATTTATTCTTTCAAATCGAAGATTTCTAATAATAAAATTAGAATCTGGAGCGCAGCAAGTTCATCTGGTGAAGAAGCATATTCCATTGCCGTAGTTCTAAATGAACTGATTAAACCTAAATATCCATCTTTGGAATTTGAGATTGTTGGTACCGATATAAATAATGCAGTTGTTGAAACAGCAAAGAAAGGTATTTACAGAGATTATTCAATAAGGAATGCCCCGGCATATTATCTTAAAAAATATTTTAAATCAAATAACGGTTATTTTGAATTTGATCCTACCCTGAAACAGAGAGTAAGCTTTAAGATTGTGAACCTGTTAGATGATATAGCAATGAGAGCAATGGCAAATTTTGATGTTATCTTCTGCGCAAATGTACTTATATATTTCGATCTGAGAGCCAAAATTAAGGTAATATCTAAGTTGTATGATTCATTAAACAAAAACGGATATTTGTTTATTGGTTATTCAGAAACCTTACACGGAGTATCTAAAGCGTTTAAATTGGTTAGTTATCCTAAAACAATAGGTTATAAAAAGGAGTAGGTTAATGAAAAAGGTGATACTCATCGCCGACGATTCACCTACGATAAGAAAATTCGTAAGTGTAGCTTTAAGCATTAGAGGATTTGAGGTTGTTTCAGCTTCCGACGGAATGGAAGCGGTTGAAAAGCTTCCTCTGCAAAACATCGATCTTGTAATAACAGATTTGAATATGCCGAACATCGATGGTTATGAATTAATTAAAACAATTCGGCAAGACGTAAGATATAAGGAAACACCAATTATTATTCTTTCTTCACTTTCTAAAAGTGCAGAAATAGAAAAAGGATTGGCGTCCGGTGCAAACTCGTATCTTATTAAACCATTCGATCCTAAAAGAATTCAATATGAAGTTGCCAAATACTTGAATTAGAAAAAGGGAAAAAGATGTCCATTAAATTTTTAGTAGTAGATGACTCAGTTACAATGCGCAGGATAGTAACAAACTCACTTAAAACACTTGGGTACGATAGTTTTATAGAAGCCTGCGACGGTAGAGAAGCAATTGGTAAACTGGCGGTAGAACGCGATATAAATTTTGTTATTACTGATTGGAATATGCCGGTATTAAGCGGGCTGGAATTAACCAAGTCAATACGCAGCGATCCTGCCACAGAAAAAATTCCTATTCTTATGGTAACAACCCGCGGTGTTAAAGAAGATATAATTGAAGCTTTACAGGCGCGGGTTTCCAATTACATTGTTAAACCATTTACACCACAGATTCTTAAAGAAAAGATTGATCAAATTTTAGCGGCAATCTGAACGAGGATTTTATGAACACATCACCAACAAATATGAATTCGCTTTTTGAAAAACTTAATGATTTGAAATCTATATTCAAGTTTACAGAAAAAGTTGTCCCAATAATTCAAAGTCTAACAGAATTTATGAAGGAGGTTGTTCCACTTCTTGAAAATATAAACACCTCCATAGCAGACAGCACATCAAAAATACCACAGGCGTCTAATCAAATTAAAAATGTAACCAGCGCTACAGAACTTGCTACCACAGAAATATTAGATCTTGTTGATGAAATTACCGGCAATCTTAAAAAATCAGAAACTATCCTAAATAACGTAATGGTAAATTGGAAACAAGAAAATCAAACGCTGGTTCAGTTACGTGCTCTTGTAAAAGATAATGAGAAAGCAGCAAAACTTTTGGAAGAATATGTTTCTGAAAACGATTATACCAATCAGTTAAAAGATGTTATAAAGATTCTTGTAAAATCTAATAACGACACTTATAAAATAACACTCTCATTACAAGTTCAGGATATAACAGCCCAACAACTTGCTGCCGTAAATCATCTTATTCAATCAGTCCATGCAAAACTGGCATCTTTAATAGATAATATTGAGCATGCCGAATTGGATGATGATATTAAGATTATTAAACAAGAACTTGATGAACAGGCGCATTATGATCCTAACGCATCTTACCTTAACTCTGCTGGAAAACAAAATGAAGTTGATGAAATAATAAACCTGCAAGGTGCAAAAACATCACAGGAAGAAATAGATAAGCTTTTTAGATAATACTATGGAGAATGAATTACAATTTAGCTTGTTGAATGATCCGGATATGAAAGAGATTTTTGAAAGTTTTGTTATTGAAACTAAGGAAATTCTTGAAAAGCTGGATCTCAACCTTGTTGATCTGGAAAAACGATCCCAGGATACAGAACTTCTTAACGATATTTTCAGATCATTCCATACCGTTAAAGGCACGGCTGGATTTCTGGGTTTAGATAAACTTACTTTCCTAACTCATCATGCGGAAGATATTTTAAATAAACTACGCAAGCTTGAAGTATTGTTAGATGATGAAATTATGAATGCCATACTTCTTGCATATGACAGTATGAAAGAACTTGTTTTGCACATTGAATCGAACAAGAATGAAGAAATTAATGTTGATGAAGCAGTTGAAGCATTAAAGATTGTTCTCTCCAGATGCGAAAGTAAAAGTGCAGCCCAATCGGATATTGAAATTGAAACACAAACCACAGCAATTCAATCGGGGGAAATTCAGAATAAAGTATCGGAATTAGTTGAAGTAGATGAAATACCGGATTTAACTTGTGAAATTACTCCGGAAAAAATAAATATTTCCAAGCAAGAAAAAATAATTGAAGCGGCACATAAAAAGGGTGATAATACAATCCGTGTTGATGTAGAGCGCCTGGATGAATTGGTGAATATTGTTTCTGAATTAGTTCTTGGCAGAAATCGTTTAAGCCAAATATATCACGAAGCTTCCATTGATTATGAAGGTACTAAATTATCGCGCGATCTTGCAGAAACTTCCCGGCATATGGATTTGATGACAACTGAACTTCAGCTTGCAGTTATGAAAACAAGAATGATAAAGATTGGCAAAGTATTTAATAAATTTCCCCGGCTTGTACGCGACTTAAGCAAAGAAACAAAAAAAGATATTGAACTTGTTATCCATGGAGAAGAAACTGAACTTGATAAAACTTTAATAGAAGAAATAAATGATCCGCTTGTTCACCTTGTCCGCAATTCTATTGATCATGGAGTAGAACTTCCGGAAGATAGAATCAAAAAACAAAAGCCGGCTAAGGGAACCATAACTTTAGCCGCAGAGCACGAAGGCAATAACATCATCATTACAATTCAGGATGATGGTAAAGGAATTGACCCTGAAAAGATAAAAGAAAAAGCGATTGAAAAAGGACTTCTTAATAAAGAAAGAGCTAAGGAGTTAACAAAGCAGGAAATTTTTAATCTTATTTTCTTGCCCGGATTTTCTACCGCAGAAAAAGTAACAAACATCTCCGGGCGTGGTGTTGGAATGGACGTTGTAAAAACCAACATTACAAAATTGCGTGGAATTATTAATGTTGATTCGGAAGTTGATAAAGGAACAAAGATAATCCTAAAGTTGCCTTTAACGCTTGCAATAATTCAAGGCTTACTGGTTGGAATAAACAAGGAAACAGTTATCATTCCATTGAATTCAGTAATCGAAGTAGTTCGTGTTTCTTCTGAACAAATCCATACAATAAACAAAAAAGAAGTAATCCAATTAAGGGATTCAGTTCTTCCGCTAATAAATATTCATAAACTATTGTTTAAATTTGCAAGTAATGGACACGATAGAACCTGGCAATATGTGGTTGTTGTAGGAATTGCGGAAAAACGGTTCGGAATAAAAGTCGATATGCTGCTTGGTCAAAAAGAAGTAGTAATTAAATCACTTGGAAGTTATTTGGGAAACATACAAGGAATAGCTGGCTCTACAATTATGGGTGATGGAAAAGTAGTTGTAATATTGGATCTGGCTGAGCTAATTAACAACTTAAGAGAATAATGATAACAAGAAAAATAAAAGTTCTTGTTGTTGATGATTCCGCATTTATGCGCAAATCATTAAGTATGATGTTGGAATCTGATCCGGAGATTGAAGTAATTGCTACGGCAAGGGATGGTCTGGAAGGGATTGAATTAGCAAAACGATTATCACCAGATCTGATTACCCTTGATATTGAAATGCCAAAGATGGATGGGCTGACAGCGCTGCAAAGAATAATGGCAGAACATCCAACTGCAGTTATGATGGTAAGTTCTTTAACAACTGATGGAGCTGATGCAACATTAAAAGCTCTGGAGCTTGGCGCAATTGATTTTATTCCAAAGGAAATGTCTTTTGTTAGCGTTAATATCGTTAAGATAAAATTAGATCTTATTCAAAAAGTAAAATCGATTGTAAGACAGCAAGAACATAAAGCCCGGTTAGTACGTTTAAGAGAAATTACTCACAAAATCCAGGTTGATGTTGTTCCGCCAACAAAGTCGGAAAAACTTCCATCTAAATTTTATAAGGCAATTGCGCTCGGTATTTCTACCGGTGGTCCATTATCACTTCAGAAAGTAATTCCGCAGCTATCAAAAAAAGTTAATTGCCCTATTTTTATAGTACAGCATATGCCGCCAAAGTTTACAAAGTCGCTGGCAGATCGATTAAATGGACTGAGTGCCCTTGAAGTAAAGGAAGCCGAAAATGCAGAGACTGTAAAAGGCGGAATAGTATATATTGCACCGGGTGGTTTTCATATGCACATAGAAAATGGTTCCTTTAGTTCGATTAAAATAAGAATCTCAGAAGAGCCGGCAGATACACTCCATCGCCCATCTGTTGATGTAATGATGGATTCGGTTGTTAAAGTGTATGGCAAGAGTACGCTTGGAATAATTATGACCGGTATGGGTAAAGATGGTTTTGAAGCAATGAAAGAATTGAAAAGTTTGGGTGGAAATACAATTGCGCAAGATGAAGATAGTAGTGTTGTTTATGGCATGCCAAAAGCAATTGTTGATGGCGGGTTAGCAGATTTAATTTTGCCATTGGAAAGAATTTCAGAAATTATAAACATGGCGTTTTAATATGAATGATTCATTTGAAAATTTTGCATTTACTGAAATTGATATTAAGGGAACTGGTTCCAGAAATATTATAAAATCTAAGGATGTAAATATTTTGGGCAAAGCGGTTATCACTATTGATGAAGAAAGCAATAATGGAGTTAAAATAATTCTAAAAAAGGATGACAAAGAAAATATTAAAGAGATTAAGTTTGTTTGTTCCTGCGGGGAAACAAAGTCCGTTATTCTGGATTATTCTGACGAATAATTTACACCTGCACACATTTAGCCATTCTTTTATTCCGATTACTAAATTTAGTTCATAGATTCTGAATATATCTGCTGGCACCACATTTGTCCTTTTTGCTTTAACTTAAAAGCAAAAGCAATATGCCAGAACCAACGATAAAAGTTTTAGAAAGACTGATTTCATATTCAGCGTTACGGCAAAAAGTAATCAGTAAAAACATCGCTAATATTTCTACGCAAAATTACCAGCGCGAAGAAGTTAAATTTAACGATCTACTTACGGAAGGCATAAATGCAAATCTAAAAGCCACAGAAACCCAGCATTTTCAAAGTAAAAATTTATCATCAGCAGATCCATCAGAGTTTACCGTGGTAAAAGATACTGAGACAGAAATGTTATCCGGTATTAACAACGTTAATATCGATAAAGAAATGGCTGACCTGGCAGAAAATTCAATAATGTATAAATTCGCTGCAAAAAAATTACAATTATATTTTAGATCTCTGCAAGAAGTAATTAAAGGACAAAGATAAAATATGAAGGTAGGTTTGAACTTCAATGGTTTTAATATCAGCGCAAAAGGAATGAGCATCCAAAGAAAAAAAATGGATCTGGTTGCAGAAAATATTGCAAACATGGATACTACTAAGGCTGAAAATGGTAAACCTTACCAAAGGAAATTTCTTATTGTAAACTCCGAAAATAAATTACCCGGCATTGAATTAAATAAGAATTCAATTCAATTAAGAACAACTGACATTGAGCATATCCGGCAGGAAGTTGTATTAGTGCCGGAAAATAATTCGGATTTACAAATAAATGGTAAGGAAATTGAAGACTCATCTACAGGTAGCCAAGTCTTTATGCCAGAACATCCGGATGCAAATGAAAAAGGTTATGTAACAATGCCTAATGTAAATATAATTACAGAAATGGTTGATATGATTGCTGCCTCCAGAGGATATGAATCGAACTTAACAGCTTTCAATGCTTCAAAACAAATGGCTAAAGATTCACTGGAGATATGAGAATGAAAATTTCTACTAATGCAATTGGAAATTATAATCCCTATCAAATTAATAATACGCTAAAAACAAACAGTGCTGCTCCAACCACAAAAGTTGATGCGGTAACAAAAGAAGAGAAAGAATTTTTTGTACAGCTTTATCCGGAAAACAAAAAAGAAATAATGGATTATCATTTTTACAAATCTACAGGCAAAATGTCCGGTGTTGCCCTGGGATCAATTTTCGATAGAAGAGGTTAACATGGGAATTGAAGGAATAGCCGGTTCAATAAAATTAATTTCACCGGAAAATACAATTGATAAAAGCAGCAGCCCGGGATTCGGAAATGTTTTTTCCGATTTTATGAAACAGGTAAACGAAGACCAGGCAACATCTAGCAGGATGTTAAATGATTTTGCTTCCGGAAATGGTGTGGAAATTCACGAAGTAATGATAGCTGGTGAAAAAGCCAAAACCAGTTTAGACCTGCTTATGGAAATACGAAATAAATCAATTGATATGTTCAAAGAATTAAGTAGAATTTAAAAACGTGGAACAGAAAAATTCTTATCTTCAAAATATTTTTCAAATCTTTAATAAACTCTCCATCCAGCAGCGTTTGCTAATTGGTGGGGTTTTTATTGTTTCAATGTTCCTTTTTATACTCGTCCTTTTCTTTTTAAACGAACCCAACTATCAGGCATTGTATACAAACCTTGCCCAGGAAGATGCTTCTAAGGTTGTAGAATATCTTACCTCCCAAAAGATTCCGTATAAGATAGAAGATAATGGTCAAACCATCCGCGTTGCAAAAGAAAAAGTATATGAAGCGCGTTTAGCTCTTGCCGGCAAAGGCATTCCAAATAGCGGAATTGTTGGTTACGAAATTTTCGATAAGACAACAATGGGAATGTCTGAGTTCATGCAAAAACTTAACTACAAGAGGGCGCTCGAAGGTGAATTATCCAGAACAATAACCCAGCAGAATGGAATTGTTGGGGCAAGAGTACACATTGTTTTTCCTGCAAAATCTGTTTTTAAAGAAGAGCAAAAAGAACCAACTGCATCTGTGGTGCTAAAAATAAATCAATCGTTCGAGCTAACGCAGAATAATGTTTTAGCCATTTCTCATTTGATTGCCAGCAGCGTTGAAGGATTAACGCCAGCACGCGTTACCATAGTTGATACAAAGGGTAGATTACTATCAAAAGAATTGAATGATAATGCACTAAATGGATTTACAAGCAAACAATATGAAGTTAAGACAAACGTAGAGAATTATCTTGCAGGAAAAGCACAGAACATTCTGGATAATGTTTTGGGTTATGGCAATGCAATTGTAAAAGTTAATGCCGAACTGGATTTCAACCAGGTTGAAAAAACGATGGAACAATACGATCCGGAGTCTCAGGTAGCAATTAGTGAACAGACAAATAAAGCGGCAAGCGGCGGAAAAAGTTTAAGCGATTCTAATTCCGTTAATAATGAAAATTCCATTACCAATTACGAAGTAAGTAAAACAATTGAAAAAGTAATTGCACAAACCGGAGCAATAAGACGGCTTACAGTTGCTGCAGTAATAAATGGAGTAACTAAGGAAGTTACAAAAGGAGATAAAGTAGAAAAAGTTGTAAATCCACGCACTGAAGAGCAAATGAAACAGCTTGAGCAAATCGTCCGACAGGCTGTGGGTATTGATCCGGTAAGGAATGATCAAATTTCTATTATCAATATGTCCTTTGAAAACCCGAATGGAATAGAAAAAAATATTGAAGAGGAATCCGTTGGAAATAGTTTAGAAAAATGGATTAACCTTGTTGTTATTATTGCCTCAATTATTGCAGCAATGATAGTATTGCGAATTTTGTTAAAGAGATTAAAAAACGAAAAAATAGTAATTGGAACTTATGGCCAAAACTATGGCAATGTAGGTGGAGTTAACTTCATCGAAAAGCAATTTACTGAACGACCAAAAATTGCTGAAGAAAAAAAAGCAATCGATCCGCCAAAGAAAAAACGGTCGCTTCTGGAAATTGGCGACATTACAGATGAAATAAGTGATGAAGCAATTACAAAACAGGTTAAACATGAAAAGCTTACTAATTATGTTGCCCAAAATCCTGTAGAAGCTGCAAGGTTGATAAATCTTTGGTTACGTGAAGATGAATATTGAAAATTAAAATAATATGAAAACTGCAAAAACTGTAGATCTCTCCGGACTTCAAAAATCGGCGCTACTTATGATTGCGCTGGATACTGACTCTGCTTCACAGGTATTTAAAAGCCTTGATCCTGCTGATATTGAATTAATCTCAGCAGAAATATCGAAGGTAAAAAATATTTCTTCCGATGTTGCCGATTCGGTTCTTAATGAATATTACGATATGGTTATTGCCAGGCAGTATATGCTCGAAGGCGGCTTAGAGTATGCGCAGGAAGTACTGGAAAAATCATTTGGTCCCGCAAAAGCCATTGAGATTATCGATAAAGTTAAAAGTATAACAACTCTTCGCGGATTTGATGTTCTTAAAAAAGCCGATCCACAACAGCTCGTTAATTTCCTAAATAAGGAACATCCGCAAACTATTGCGGTTATTCTTTCACATCTTCATCCTGATCAAACTGCCGGTGCCTTAAAAGAATTGCCTAAAGATTTACGTAATGAAGTTATTTACAGAATGGCTACACTTGGTAAAATTGCTCCGCAAACTTTAAAGCAGATTGAAAAAGTTGTTGACGAATTAGCCGGAAGCGCAATCAGTCAATCAATTAGTAAAATTGGTGGAACCAAAAGCCTTGCAGCAGTTCTTAACAGAACAAGTATTGGTTTTAGCAAAGAAGTGTTAGGAGAAATTGAAGCAATGGATTATGAATTGGCTACAGAAATAAAAAGGTTGATGTTCCTGTTCGACGATCTAATTCATATATCCAACAAAGATATCCAAAGAATTATGAAGGAAGTTGATAGAAAAGATCTTGCGCTTGCACTTAAAGTGGCAGATGATAAAGTGAAGGAAAAAATATTTTCAAATATGTCTGAACGTGCCGCCGATTTGCTGAAAGAAGAATTGCAATATATGGGACCAGTAAAATTAAAAGAAGTTGAAGGTGCGCAGGCAAAAGTTGTTGACGTTATTAAAGCTTTGGAAGAGCAAGGCGAAATAAGTGTTACCGGACGTGGTGGTGCTGAGGATGTTTATGTCTAACGTTATTAAACTAACGCGCAGACCTCAAAACCTTAAAACTGAAATAGGTGATGAATTTTTTTTTGAGGCTAAGAAGGAAATTGAAATTCAGTTGGCTCAAAAACAAGAAACACAACTTCGCTACGAGAAGGCTTTTCTGGAAGGGTATGAATCTGCTAAGCAAGAACTGCAGAATGAAATTGATAACCAGGTAATGCAGAAAGCTGAAGAATTCTACAGGATACTTGCAAGTTTTGAAGACAAACTTTCCGCTTACGACTCATCCCTGCCGGAGGTAATTTCCAAAGTTTCCGTAATGATTGCGGAAAAAATTGTTTCTACGGGATTGGAAGGTAAATCAAATATAGAAGCAACAATAAAAAAAGCCGTACAAAAAATTATTGGCGCCAGCGAAATTTTAATCAAGTTGAATCCGAAAGATTACGAAATGCTGAACGCAAACAATAATTTAAACTCCCTGGATAATTCGAACGCTAAAGTAAAATTTGAAGTAACTGAGAAAATAGCTATTGGTGGTTGTTTAATAGAATCTGAAATTGGAAATGTTGATGCAAGAATTTCCTCACAGTTAGAAGAAATGACCCGGGCATTTCAAGGTAATTTTTCCAATGTAAATTCAGATATGTAATAGGGTAGATTTTTTAAACGACAATAATTTTGAATACATGATACTGGATTTGATAAGATGGAATTAAGTGATTTGTACATAAACCAATTTAAAGGACTGATAGATCGAGCCGATTTAATTAAGTTGAATGGAAAGGTGACTGATGTAATTGGACTAATTATCATTTCCTCCGGACCGAATGTAACCCTTGGAGAAGTTTGTACGATAATAGATAGAGCGGGACGAGAGGTTTGTAAAGCAGAGGTTGTTGGTTTTAGAGATGGAAAAGTTCTTTCAATTGCCTTAGGCGAAGTAGATAAAATATCTCCACTTTGCGAAATAATTGCATCGGGGCAAAGTTTTCGCGTTGGTGTTGGTGAAGGTTTACTTGGCAGAGTACTGGATGGTTCAGGAATTCCAATTGATGGAAAAGGATTAATTGAAGTTTCGTCTATAAGAGATATTCATAATTCGCCGCCAAGTCCATTAGACCGAAAAAGAATTTCGGAACCACTTCAGTGCGGGGTAAGAACAATCGATTCCCTTTTAACCTGCGGTAAAGGGCAGCGTATTGGAATTTTTTCCGGAAGCGGTGTAGGCAAAAGTGTTTTGCTTGGTATGATTGCACGTAATACAAATGCAGATGTAAACGTTATTGTCTTAGTTGGTGAACGGGGAAGAGAAGTTAGAGAATTTATTGAAAAAGATCTGGGCGAAGAAGGATTGAAAAGATCGGTTGTAATTGTTTCTACCAGCGATACACCGGCTTTGCTTAGAATTAAAGCAGCATTTATCGGCACAACCATAGCAGAATATTTTCGGGATTTAGGAAAAGATGTTGTACTAATGATGGACTCCGTAACCCGCTTTGCAATGGCGCAGCGCGAAATAGGATTAACCATTGGCGAACCACCAACTACAAAAGGATATACACCTTCTGTATTTGCAATACTTCCTAAATTGCTAGAGAGAGCTGGTAATGGAAAGCAAGGTTCCATCACCGGGTTTTATACCGTTCTTGTTGATGGTGATGATTTTACAGAACCAATCGCTGATGCTGTTAGATCAATTTTAGATGGACATATTGTTCTTTCCAGAAAATTGGCAAACCGCGGGCAATTTCCTGCTATCGACCCTCTTGCAAGTGTAAGCAGAGTAATGCCGGATATTGTTTCTGCTGATCATAGAAAGCGTGCCGCAACTTTTAATGAAATACTTGCAACTTATAATGAGGCTGAAGATTTGATAAATATTGGAGCTTATGTAAAAGGCAGCAATCCGCAAATTGATCATGCTTTAACTAAAATAAATCTGTTAAGAAATTTTCTAAAGCAGGATATGAATGAGAAAGCTGTTTTTAAGGAAACAATACAAAAACTTAATATGCTTATTGAACCAAATTTAATTTGATGATTTATGGCAAAGTTTCAATATAAATATGAATCAATAAAAAATGTAAAGAAGAGCTTAGAAAAGAAAGCTCAAAAAGAATTAGCTGCTTTTGATTTTCAGATTGAACTTATAAAAAAAGAAATCATTGATCTGGAGTTAAAGAAAAATCAAATAAAAATTAATACGGAAGAAAATAAAACTATAAAAATTTCCGAAGTACATACGAAAATATATTATGAATCTTTTTTGGATGAGGCAATAAAAACGTTTAAGGATAAAATGATTATTGTTGAAAAAGAACGAGCAGAAAAGTTGAACGAATTGATTTCTAAAAGTAAGGAATATAAAATTTTTAAAACTCTGGAAAATAAAGAACAGCAGGATTTCTTAATAGAAGATAATAAAACTCAACAAATTCAGATGGATGACATTTCAGTTCAAAAATTTGCACGGGGGAAAAATTGAAAGCCTCATTACTATACGCATTAACCTTTATAGTCGCATTTCTTGCCGTAACTGGTTTATTAATGATAGTTAATGAAAAAGTTCAAAACGTATTTTGGTTGGATTTTAGCCCAGCACAAAAAATAACCGCGGTTTCAGATTCATCTAAAAAATATAATTCAGCAGATGTTAATAAAGCACAAGATTCTCTAATTGCAAAGAAAGATACTTTGCAAGTTCTACAAAAAGATTCAATTAAAATACCGACCAAAAATATTACAGCTTTACCAGAAAAACAATTGGACAAAACTGAAATTAAAAAACCAGAAGTTAATAAAGTAGTTGATCAAAAAGATAAACCACCGGTCATCAATATTCCTAAAG
Source organism: Ignavibacteriales bacterium (assembly GCA_026390815.1). Lineage (NCBI taxonomy): Bacteria > Pseudomonadati > Ignavibacteriota > Ignavibacteria > Ignavibacteriales > Ignavibacteriales bacterium. The sequence goes on from JAPLFH010000033.1 coordinate 254,581, forward strand.
AAAAAATTAAAGAACCAGAGATAGTTCTAACTGCAAAAATTCCAGACAGCACTTTTAATAAATGGAAGAAAGCGACGGTGAAAATTTATGAATCGATGGATGCAAAAAAAGTAGCTAAAATTATTAAAAATTTATCCGATAATGAAGCCAGAGAATTAATCTATTCAATGAAAAAGAAAAAGGCGGCAGAAATTCTTTCCAATCTGGATGCTGATACGGTAAAAAGAATAACAAGGTTACAATGATGGTTTTTAATCCTCTCTTCTTTAATGCACCCGGCACTAATGAAGAATTGCGTTCACTCAAAGCTTCAAAATCAAATTTAAATAATTACCTTTTTGCAGATATAATTAAAGTTTACAATTCAGAACTTTTACCAAATACTCAAACACTTTCGCTTTCCAAAACTTATACAGAAAATCTTTTAGCTCTGGGAAGTTTAAACGGCAAAACAATATTTTCAAATAATAGCAGCGAAACATTATCGCCAAACTTAATTCCAGAACTGGTTGAGAATTCAAATGTGCAAAATTCAATTTTGTCCAACCTTGCTGGATTAACAAATATTACCAATACAAGTAATATTAGTAGTAATTCTATTAAAGAAGTTGATTCAACCACCTTGCTTTCAATTCTTGCCAGTACCATACCGGCATTAGCAAAATTGTTTAATTCAATTTCAGCTATTGAACAACCTAAAGTTGATTTAACAAAATCCGAAAACGGTTTAAGCTTTAAAGGAGAAATATCCAAAAATTCAATTGGAGAATTATTACGTAATTTATTAAAGAACATTACTCCAGAAAATTTAGGCGATGACGCTACCAGCCAAAGTCTTAATGGTAAGATTAAGGAAATATTTAAAGCAATTGAATCCGGGAAAAGTATTTCAATAAATGTTAAAAACCAGAATGGTTTGGTTCAACTAAATTTTAATCCGAACAAAAATAATTTATCTAATAAACAGATTAATGAAAATGAAGAAGATTTTAATTCTGATTTGGTTGTAACTGGTAAAGTAGTAAATCAAATTATAAATAAGGTTTCGTATATATCTAAAATTGAAGCACAGAATTCCAATTTAATTTTTAATCCAAATACTGATAGCTTAAGAGCCGCACAAGTATCCGATGCTGAAAAATTTAATTTAGATGACACAGAAAAAAATAATATTGAGAAAGCATCGGCTTCTTTTCCTGAACCTACGATTATTAAAATTGAAGTAGGAAACGCTACTCTCGAACATAATTCTATTGATGATTCACAAATATATTATCCAGCTCAGGATTTTGAAAAAGTTGGCTACGAACAATTTGATATTCTTGCTAACACTACCGGTAAACAAGATTCGACCTTTCAAAACAAATTACTTGTTCCTGGTTTACAAGAAACAAACACCTCAGCCGATCTTTTGAAAATCCAGGATGGCGGGATTATTTTAAATATAGAAATCAAAAATTCTCCTTCAAATAATTCCATCGAGTTACTTCAGGACATGACCACTAAAAATGCAACTCCGGATGCCATAACTGAAATGATTCAGCAGAATAATGTTCAATCCCAGCAAAAAGCTGATGTCCCAGACTCCAACATTATAAAAGGGAATACTTCTTTTTTGGTCTCAAAAGAAAATTTACCACTTGAGAGCGTTTCTGAAAATGAAGTTATACCAGAAGCAAATAAATTTGTTCAAAGCACCATACAACCGAAAGTTCTTGAGGCAGATGGATCGTTAAAGGAAATAAAATTTTTTAAGACGGGAACAACAAATCAAACTGAAATTAGTAATCCGCAAGAGATTATTTCAGATAAACCAACAACAAATATTATTGATAAATCACAACCGGGTCTAAATGCATCTGCGGAATTGGAAACTGAAAAAGTATTGGTTGACTCGAATAATTCTCCGATAATTAAACAGACGGTAAACCCCGGTAAAGATGAGACATTAAAGGAAATTAAGTTCTTTAATCCAGAAACAATAAATCAAATTGAAAAGAGCAATGAGCCAGAAGTTGTTTCAGAGAAACAGACGACAAATATTATTGGCAAATCACAATCAGATTTAGCTACTAAACCTGCTGGAATAAATGTTGAAAAAGAGTTGGTTGATTCAAAGAATCTTAAACTGAATAAACTGCAAACGGAAGAACCGGTGAAAGAGGGATCAGTAAAGGAAATTAAAGTTTTTAAGTTAACAACAAATCAAGTTGAAAAGAGCAATGAGCCAGAAGCTATTGCAGAAAAACAATCGACAAATATTATTGGCAAATCCCAAACAAGTTCTTCCAGTGCATCAGAAGTAATTAAATCCGGTGTGACAATAAAAGGCAGTGATGAAGAAAAAATTAAAACATCCATCAAGCCAACAACTAAAATATTGGAACCAGGTGGCTACGATACTGAGATAAAGGTTAAGAAGGAATATGTAACTACCAGCCGGACTTCAGTAGAAACAATCACTCCCAAAACTAATGCGGATGGTAGTGCACTTACAAACAAAGCTGCAAATGTTCCAGCAAATGAAGTACCTAAATTAAATGTAGATGATAAAAATTCCCAATCACCAGCTAAGGAAATTAGTAATTTAGAAAAGCCAATCGGTTTACAGGAAGCACAAAAAAAATCCTTAAACCAACAATCTTTTGGTAAAACTATTTCAGTTCCCAAGGAAAGTGAAAATGTTACCAACCAAAATAAAATTAAAATTGTTGTTAATGATGAGCAAAGTGTTAATGAAAATAAAACTTCTCAACCATCACAAAAAATAGTTTGTGAGTTAACAGCAGATAAAAAATCAGGTAGTGCCCAACAATTGCAAAGTGCACTTCAAGCTGATATTAAAGAGACAGAAGCAAATAAGATTAAAACAACCACAACACAAGGTAATATTAAAACGAAGGATAAGAATATTGAGGTTGTACAAAACCAGGATAAAGTTACGAAAGAATCCGAGTCTGATAAAAGTAATCCGGAAAAAGTAAAAGTGAAAAAAGATTTTGCTGCACAGGCACAAATAAAATCCGGGAAACCAGCAACTGAAGAATATAAAACTAACATAAAAGAAAGTGTACCAGTTGAATCAGATCTAAAGAAAAATGTTGTGGTTAAAGGTGAATCTATTGTAGCGAAAGAGAGCAACCAAGTTGTAAGTAAGGTGAAAAATCCTGAAAAGATAGATCAAAAAAAAACAGAATCATCGTTAAAAGAAACTGTAACGATAAATGAATTGCCCGAAAGCGAGTTTGTGAATGAAGAAACATCAAACAATCCGGATGATCTTCATATTAAAACAAAGAAAATATCCAACTTAAAATTAATAAATCAAAGCAGTGAAAATATCTCCATAGAAAAAATATCAGTAAAAGAGGGTATTGTAAAATCGGTTCCGGTTTCAAATGAAAAAGATGATACTTTAAAAATTAGCAAAGAGAAAGTGAAGGAAGTTGAAGCGAAAGAAATTGAAAGCAAAGGTTCCCTAAAAAATGATAAACCACCGGTTGTTAAAAATGAAGTTAATGCTGATAAGATTATTCCATTAACAATGCAAGTTGAAAAGGAATCCAATCCTAAAAATTTAGCTAAGGTAGAAACCATCAAGACCAATGCAGCGGAGTCCGATTCGCCATTAAAAGGTAGTTTAAATACGCAAAATAATTCAGATGAGAATCAATCGAATTCCTCTCAATCCGGCAAAAAACAAAATCACGAAAGTATTGCCAATACAAAAGAAATTTCCGGATTAACTAAAACGGCAGGTATGGATGCAACTGGCGGTTTTGATAGTAATAAAACTGTTAAATATGAAAACATTTTAAAAGAAGTTTCCCGGTTCATTATAAAGCACGAAAAGAATTCAATTACTTTTAACGTTGAGCCAGAAAATTTAGGCAAACTTAAAATTACACTTGATATAATGGAGAATAACGCAAAGGTTCATGTTGAAGTGGAAAACGAAGCGGTAAAAAAGCTTATTGAAAATAATGTAACGCAGCTTTTCCAATCTTTAAACCAAAGCGGATTATCACTTTCATTTCTTCAGGTATCTACAAGTGAACAAAAACAAATGAAGCAGGGAAATCCATCTAAGAAAAAATTTGATCTGGAAAAAGAATTGCTTACAGATGTAGACGAAATATTTATGACAAAGAATTTGGGTTATAACACATACGAGTTTTTAGCATAGGAGGATGAAATGGTAGATTCAATATCAAATTTATTTGGAAATCAAAGTCAGGTAAATCAAGGTACAGGAAAAAGTGTTCTTGGAAAAGATGATTTTATGAAGCTGATGATTCAGCAATTAAAATTTCAGGATCCGTTGAATCCTATGGATAGTTCTCAATATTCCGCACAGCTTGCACAGTTTAGTTCCTTGGAACAGTTGACAAACATTAACGATTCGCTTACAAAATCAATTGATGCAAATTTCCAGTTGACTCAATCGATCAACAATACTTTGTCATCAGCATTGATTGGCAAGTCTGTTAAGTTGGGCGGAGGCGATTTAAATTATACCGGGCAAGATAAAGTAAACATGGGATATAGTCTTGCAGAGGGTGCTGATAATGTAGATGTAAAAATTTATGATGAGAATGGAAATGTTGTTAAAACATTTTTAAACAGTGCAAATGGAACTGGTGAGCATAAACTTTCATGGGATTTTACCGATAATGATGGTAATAAAGTTGCAGTTGGAAAATATACATTTAAAGTGGAAGCAAAGGATTTGAACGGAGAAACAGTTACGGCAGAAATTTACAAGCTTGGTGTTATTGATGCAATCAAATTTTCTGAATCGGGTACAAAATTAATGGTGGATAATCTTGAATATTATTTATCAGATGTAAGCGAAATTCAGAATAACTCTGATGGAGGGAAATGATGTCAGAATTAATTAACGGAATCAATGTTCCATTCATTCCCATTGTTCAAAACGATGATTTTGAACCGGGTAAAATAAAAGGGAATGGCAGGAGCTTCGATTCGATTTTTAAGATTGAACTTGATAAGCTTAAATTTTCCAGCCATGCCACAAAACGGCTTGAAGCAAGAAACATCGAGCTTGATGAAAACACGCTTGGCAAACTGCAATCCGCAGTAGACAAAGCAGAAGCAAAAGGTTCAAAGGATTCACTTGTAATGCTTGATGAAACAGCTTTTATAGTAAACATTCCAAACAGAACCGTTATAACAGCATTACATAAAAATGAAAACAAGGATAACATTTTTACAAACATAGATAGCGTAGTATTCGCATAAATTTTTAATTAACACAAGAGCGGGACCTTTTGAGGACGCTCCGGATCTGGCTGACTGACTGATGCCGGATCAAACAAAAAATAAAACCTTAGGAGGTTATTATGTCACTTCTTAATTCCATGTTCGCAGGCGTTTCTGGCTTACGTAATCACCAAACAATGCTCGACTTAATTGGCAACAACATCGCCAATGTAAATTCAATTGGATACAAAGGATCAAGAGTTACATTCAGCGATACATTTAATCAATTCGTTCGTTTTGGATCAAACCCAACTGAAAATTCCGGTGGCACAAATACTTTTCAGGTTGGCTTAGGAATGAAAATAGGTTCTATAGATAGAAATTGGAATCAAGGCACATTTGAAAGAAGCGGGATTCTAACCGATCTAGCGCTTCAAGGAAAAGGGCTGTTCGTTTTAAAGAATAACGGGCAGCAATTCTTTTCCAGGGCTGGTGCTTTTACATTTGATGCTGATGGTAAATTAGTGGTTCCGCAAAACGGAGCAGTGGTACAGGGTAAAGTAGCAACAGATGATGGAATTATTCCTCCTGGAAATCATTTGGAAGACGTACAGATAAAACCTAATATGAAACTGCCAGCGGTTTCAACTACATTAGCAACTTGGGGCGGTAATTTAAGCAGCACTTCTTCAATTACCAGGTCTGAAGAATATGTTGAGGCGGGAAATATAAATTCCTCACTACCTCTTGAAGATCTAACGGCAGTTCCACCTGTTCCTGCCGGAACAGCTACTGATACTAATACTATTTATGATGATAACGGAAATGAATATACATTAACTTCCACATATACAAAGACAGCCGCCAATACGTATGACCTTACCTATGATATTATAAACAAAGAAACCGGCGATTCAATTTATGTTGCACCTGCTACACCACCAGCAGCAGTTTCTATGGTGTTTGATGGTACAACTGGTGCATTGACTACTATGGGAGGAGCAGCGCCGGCTGCCATTGCAATTACAGATACTGATTTGGGTCTAAATTTCACATTTGATCCAACAACAGTAACTCAAACAAATTCTGCCACAACATTAAATTCAACAGTTGATAGTAACCGCGAGCCAACTATAGTTACTGGAACAGTCACAGTTTTCGATTCATTGGGTAATTCTCATTCATTAACTTTGAAGTTCACAAAACTTTCTAACCTTAATTGGAATTGGAGCGCAACAATCCCGGCTTCAAGCGGAACTTTATCCAATAATACAGGAACAGTTTCTTTTAATGCTGATGGTTCAATGAATACTCCGGTTCCCAATCCTCCGGTACTTGCTTTTGCCCCTCTTGGTGGTGCAAGCGCAAATAACATTACTCTAGATTTTGGCTCTGGGTTTGAAGGAATTACTCAATCATCAACAGATTCTGTTGTATCTGCTTTATCGCAAAATGGTTCTTCCGCAGCTACACTTAGCGATTTGAGCATTGACCAGTACGGTTTCATTGTTGGTGTATTTTCAAATGGATATTCTAAAAAACTTGCCCAGATAATGTTAGCTTCGTTTCCAAACTTAGGTGGGTTAACAAGTGTTGGTGATAACCTATACACAGTTAGTGCAAATTCCGGCGATCCACTTTATGGTGTACCAGGTGAAGAAACCGGAACTACAATTCAATCCGGTGCACTTGAACAATCCAACGTTGATTTGTCTGAAGAATTTACCAGGATGATAGTAGCTCAGCGAGGTTTCCAGGCTAATGCAAGAACTATTACAGTTTCTGATACTTTGCTTCAGGAAATTACAAGTCTGGTTAGATAAACAATTCTTATAACCTTCAGGATCATTTACTTGATCCTGAAGGCTTTCATTAATCATCTCGCAGATTTATCTCATATCATAATTTTTTATTCTTTAATCTAATCCTCAACTCTCAATCCTCAATCCTTGATTTCCTATATCAATAATCCATATTCCCCAACTGTTTAATATTAGCCATGTGAAAGTGCAATCGCAGTGGTAATTCAAATAAATTCTTTCAAATTTCAGTTATTAATATTTCGTTTTTAGTGGCACATTGGTTGACCTTAGAGTAGCAAGAATAATAATAATTGTTAAGAAAAATGGAAGATAAACAAGAGATACCGGAAAGCATTCCAGAGTTAAAAAAGAAATCCTCAATAAATCCAAAAGTATTTATTATTGGATTACCGTTATTTATAGTGCAATTGGTAATTGTCTATTTTATAACAGCAAACATTCTGTTAAACAAAACACCGGCAAAGTCATCATCAAACAAAGAAACAGTTACAAATATAAGCGATACTTCCAACGGTCAGCAGAAAAAAAGAAAAGAAAATTTTGGAAAGTACATTTATTCCCTTGATGATGTAATTGTAAATCCTGCCGGTACTTCCGGACAGCGACTTATGCTGGCTTCCGTTAATATTGATGTTGGACAGGAAGAACATCTTAAATTTCTTAAAGAAAGAGAACCAATTGTAAAGGATTTAATAATTTCCATAATGTCAAGTAAGTCGTTGTTTCAGCTTGGACAGGTTGGATTTAAGGACACATTAAAAATAGAATTAACTAAAAGCCTCTCTTTAAAATTTGGTAATATATCTTTTAATGACATTTATTTTAGTAAATATATAATGCAATAATATGGCAGAGCTTTTATCACAACAAGAAATTGATCAACTTCTTAGTACAGTTAAAGCTGGAGTAGATAAACAAACTCCTGTAGAGATAGAGAAAGTTATTGTTCCTTATGATTTCAGACTTCCAAACAGGATTTCCAAAAATCAATTACGAACCTTAAGAAATATTCATGATACATTTAGTGAAAGTATCAGCTCTTTCCTGATGTCTAAATTGCAGTCTATTATCAGCATTAACATAATTTCTGTTGATCAAATTTATTATTCGGAATATGTCCTATCAGTTTCAAATCCAGCCTGCCTTTATACTTTTGATATAAAATCAACAGATATAAAAGGAGTGTTAGAAATAAGTCCGGAACTTGCCTTAACGCTGGTAGATCGCTTCCTGGGTGGAAACGGCAGAGGGGATGTAAAAATAAAAACGATTACACCAATAGAACAGCGTGTTCTTTTTATTTTTGTTGATAAAGTAATGCAAGAACTTCAAAAAGCTTGGTTGATAGTTGGTAATTATGAATTTGTGGTTGAAAGATTTGAATCCGATATAGATTTTGCTCAAATAACGTCTCAAAGTGAAAGTATCCTTTTGTTTAGTTTTGAAATTATGGTTGGGGAAAATTCCTTTTTGATGAATCTTTGTTTTGCCACGTATGCTTTCGATACAATTCTTTCAAAAATAAACAGCCAGAATATCTCAACAATACGCCCGGTAAAATATCATGGGACTTCCAGCAAAACAATCCTGGTAGATCATATTAAAAAAACAGACCTGACTCTAAAAGTTGAATTTGGCACAGCACCTATTAGAATGAAAGACTTATTTTCATTAAGCCAGGGTGATGTAATTATGTTGGATAAGAAAGTTGGAGAGGAACTTACGGTTACTGTTGCAGATAAAGTTGTATTCAAATGCCAGCCAGGAGTTTTGGGGGGACACAGAGCAGTTAAAATAACAAAGCGAGTTGAAAACGAGGAGAAAAATTAATGGAACAAAGTATTGGATCAGATTTAAATCCGGGATCAATAGAAAAATTTGAAGGAAAAAAAGCCGAATTTACCGCTTTGGAGGAATCTACTAAAAAAGGGTATTTCTCAGACGATAAACTTGAATTTATTAAAGATGTAAATCTTAATGTTTATATAGAGCTTGGCAGAACTAAAATGCTGGTTAAAGATATTATTGAACTTGACAGAGGTTATGTAATTGAGCTTGATAAGCTTGCAAGCGAACCAGTTGATGTTTACGTAAACAATAAGAAGATTGCAGAGGGAGAAGTTGTTGTTATTGATAAACATTTTGGTATTCGTATTACAAACCTGATTGAATCACCCGATAGATTAAAAGGAATTTAATTAATGAATCTTTGGGACTTCATAAAAATTTTCCTTGTTCTAATAATGCTTGCCGGGCTAATGTACTTTATGCTCCATTTGTTAAAAAAATATTTTTACAGTGTGGAAAGCAAGCACCCAAAACTGATAAGCATAAAAGTGTTGGCAAATCAAATGCTAATGCCCAAAAAATTTCTATCAATTGTTAAGGTGCAGGATAAATTTTATTTGCTTGGCATTAGCGATCAATCAGTTAATCTGATTGATAAGTTCGAGGATCCGGAGTTAAAATTAAAATTAGAAGCTGGCAGTGTTCCTTCAACTGTAAATTTTTTGGATTATTTTAAGAAGAGTCTGGATAAGAAATGAAGAAGATTTTATTTGTTTGCCTGGTATTGATTGGAATTATTCTTTTTCACGAACCATTGCTGGCTCAGCAAAAAACAACCATCCCGCTTCCAAAGATTGGGATAAACGTTGGTACTGCCGAAAATCCACAAGACGTTTCATCTACCTTGCAAGTGCTTCTTCTTTTAACAGTTTTATCACTTGCACCTTCCATAATGTTGATGACAACATCTTTCCTTCGATTAATAATTGTTTTTCATTTTTTGCGGAATGCTTTAGGAACCCAGCAAATGCCGCCAAACCAGTTGCTGGCAGGGATGGCAATCTTTTTAACTTTTTTTATTATGGCACCCACCTGGAATAAAGTAAACACTGAGGCGCTTAAACCGTATATGGATGGGAAGATGACTCTCGACTCAGCTTATACAAAAGGTGTTGAACCACTAAGACAATTTATGTTTAAGAATACCCGTGATGAAGACCTTGAATTGTTTGTTAGTCTCTCTAATATGCCAAAGCCAAATACAAGAGCGGAACTTCCGACTTATGTTTTAATTCCTTCTTTTGTTCTTAGTGAACTGCGCGCCGGTTTTATAATCGGCTTTTTCCTGTTCATTCCATTTTTAGTTGTGGATATGATCGTCTCCAGCGTTCTTATGTCTATGGGAATGATGATGCTTCCACCAATGATGGTTTCGCTTCCGTTTAAAGTCCTTCTGTTTATCCTGGTTGATGGATGGAATTTAATTGTTGGTTCATTAGTAAGGAGTTTTAATTTATGACGATCGAATTGATAACTGATTTAATGACGGATGTATTCTTTACAACTATGATAATTCTTCTGCCGATACTTGGTGCATCGCTAATAATTGGAATTATCATTTCCATTTTTCAGGCAGCAACATCAATCCAGGAAATGACCTTAACGTTTGTTCCCAAAATTATTATTACAGCAGTTGTTATGATTTTAATGCTTCCGTTTATAGCAGACAGACTTATGACGATGACAATAAAATTCTTTAATATGTTTACAACATTCATTCGATGATAAATATACTGGTAAATGACTTTGTAGTTTTAATTTTGGTTTTCCTTCGGGTTGTTCCAATATTTTTTGTTGCTCCTTTCTTTAATAGTTCGTCAATCCCAAATACTGTAAAAATATTATTTGCTTTAATTGTATCATATATAATTTTTTTTTCAATTAAAGGTTTTACATTTGATGTAAACAAAGGATTGCTGCTTCTTGCCCTTTACGGTGCTAAGGAAGTAGTAACAGGTTTGATAATCGGCTTCTCTATAAATTTTATTTTCTACGGAATTTCTTTTGCCGGATCACTTATAGGTTTTGATATGGGACTTTCGATGGCGTCGGCATTCGATCCTTCTATGGATATGGAAAACAATATTATTGGTCAACTACTAAACCTGATTGCAATTCTAATTTTTTTGACTATTAATGGTCATCATTATGTAATAAGAGCTCTTAGTTATTCTTTTAGCATGGTGCCAATTGGTGAAATTACACTTAGCCAATCATTACTTCTTTTGCTGGTAAAATATTCTGCCGGTGTATTTATTCTGGCAGTTAAAATTGCATCGCCGTTAATGATTTCCTTTTTTCTAATTCACGTTGCTGCAGGTATTACAGCTCGTATCATTCCGCAGATGCAGGTGTTTTTTGTAATTCAACCTTTACAAATTGCAATTGGCTTTATTCTTTTGGCGGCTTTTTCGCCAGTTATTGTATTAGTAATAAAAAATATTCTTGCAGGATATGAAGACACATTATTCGAATTGATAAAAGCGATGGGGAAATAAATGGCTGAAGTTGACGGACAGGAAAAAACCGAACAACCGAGTGAAAAGAAACTCCGCGAAACCCGGGAAAAAGGAGAAGTTGCTAAAAGTGTGGAGATAAACTCCCTGGCAATTTTTTTAACTGGCACAGCTATCCTTTATTATTCTAAAAGCTTCATAGGTGGTAAGGTATCTTCCTTTACCACGTACATTTTTAGTTCATTGAATACACTAACTATAAATCCTGATTTGCTTGGTGACTATACCATAAAAGCAGTTCTATTCTTTTTCTCAATTCTTTCACCAATTCTTATCGGTTTAGTTATAATGTCTTTAGCTGCGGGTTATGGACAAACAGGATTTAAAATTGCTACAAAAGCATTAGCGTTAAAATTCTCTTTTCTTAATCCAGTTTCTGGATTAAAAAAAGTTTTTTTCTCGTCTCACTCTATTACCGAACTTGTAAAATCGCTAATAAAACTAACGATAATCTCTCTTTTTGCATACTGGGTTTTAAAAGATACAATTTTAGATTCCGCTGGCTTAATGGGATTAACAATTCCGGAAATAGCAGAATTTATGATAGATACAGCTTTCAAATTTATCTGGAAAATTTCTTTGGTTTATATTGTTTTTGCAGCTATCGATTTCATTTATCAGAAATTCCAGCATAACAAAAAACAAATGATGACAAAAAAGGAATTGAAGGATGAATATAAAGCTTCCGATGGCGACCCGCTTATTAAAGGAAAAATAAAAAGCAAACAAATGATGATGGCTAAAGCAAGGATGATGCAGGATGTTCCTAAAGCAGACGTTGTAATTACAAATCCTACTCACTTAGCAATTGCACTTAAATATGAACTTGGCAGCAAGTTTGCACCAAAGGTTTTAGCAAAAGGAGCGGATGAAATAGCTCAAAAAATAAAAGAGATTGCTACAAAGCATAACATTCCGTTACACGAAGATGTTGAACTTGCACGCGCTTTATTTAAACACTGCGATGTAGGTGATGAAATTCCAACTAACTTGTTTAAAGCTGTGGCACAGGTATTAGCTTACATTTTCAATTTGAAAAACGCAAAGAAGAAAAAAACAATAGTTTGATGAATAATATATTTAAACATACTGACATTATTCTTGCCTTTGGAGTAATCTTTATACTTGGCTTAATGGTTATTCCACTGCCGGCTTTCTTGCTGGATTTTTTCCTTGCATTGAATATTTCTATTGCTGTTTTAATTTTGGTTGTATCTCTCTACATTAAATCACCGCTGGAAATTTCTGTATTTCCGGGTTTACTTTTGGTGTTAACACTTTTCCGCCTTGCATTAAATATAAGCTCAACAAGATTAATTTTAATTGACGGTTATGCAGGTAAAGTAATTGAAACATTTGGACAGTTTGTTGTAAGTGGAAGTTATGTTGTTGGATTTATAATATTTATTATTCTTGTTATCATTCAATTCATCGTTATTGTAAAAGGTTCCGGAAGAATCTCTGAAGTTGCTGCAAGATTTACACTTGATGCAATGCCCGGAAAACAAATGGCAATTGATGCAGATTTAAATTCCGGATTAATAAATGAATCAGATGCACGCGCACGCCGTGAGAATATAAGCCGGGAAGCTGAATTTTACGGTGCGATGGATGGCGCCAGCAAGTTTGTTAAAGGAGATGCGATTGCAGGATTGCTGATAAATGTAATTAACATTGTTGGTGGAATTATAATTGGAGTTGCACAACGTGGATTAAGTATTTCTGATGCACTTCAAACTTACACAATTTTAACAATTGGTGATGGATTAGTTACACAGATTCCTGCACTTATAATTGCTACAGCAGCTGGTATGGTTGTTACAAGAAGCGGTGGTGGAGGTACTCTTGATGTTCAAATGAAAGGGCAATTGTTCAACAATCCCAGGGTACTGGGAACGGTATCCGGCGCAATTGGTTTATTTTCAATTGTCCCCGGTATGCCAACGATCCCTTTTCTGATTCTTGCCCTGGCACTTGGTTTTGCAACTTTTATGGTTAAAAAACAGAAAAAGTCAGATCAACTTTTAGAAAAAACTCAGGATGTTGTTCAGGTAGAACCGGTGGAAGAAAAAGTAGAAGAATATCTACAGGTGGATCCTATTGAAATTGAAATAGGTTATGGATTAATTTCGCTTGTGGATGAAACACAGGGTGGAAATCTATTTCAAAAAATTTCTTCCACAAGAAAATATATTGCTCTTGAATACGGCGTGCTTGTTCCTCCTGTTAGAGTAAGAGATAATTTACAATTAGGTCCAAACGAATACATTATAAAAATAAAAGGAAATGTCGCAGCCAACTTCCAAATTTACTCCGATAGATACCTGGCAATGAATCCTGGAAATATTTCAGATCAGTTAAGCGGGATTCCAACAGTTGATCCAGCATTTAATTTGCCGGCTTTTTGGATTAACGACCAGGAAAAAGACAAAGCTGAATTATTAAACTTTACAGTGGTGGATAGTATTTCAGTTCTTTCAACTCATTTGCAGGAAACAATTAAAAAGAATTTTGATAGAGTGCTAAGCCGGCAATCAGTTAAACAATTGCTGGAAAATTTAAAGAAAGAATATCCGGCTGTAATTGATGAAATAAATCCGGAAGTTCTTCCATTAGGTGTAATTCAAAAAGTGCTTCAGAATCTATTGAAAGAATTAATTCCGATTAAGGACCTTGTTCAAATTTTAGAATCATTAACTGATTACACCAAGATTACAAAAAATATTGATGTGCTGACAGAATACGTACGGCATTCATTGGGGGATACAATTGCTAATCTTTACCGCGATCAAAATGGAATAATACATTCAGTTACACTTGATGAAGATTTGGAAAAACAAATAACAAACGCACTTCAAAAACAGAAAGAAGCAATTCAAACACTCGGATTAAGTCCGGAACTGCTTATGACGTTAAATAATAATCTAAGGATGTTCATTCAAAAGTTTAAATCGTTGGGTTATGTTCCTATTATTGTAACTGCGGCAACCATTCGTCCGTATCTTTTCCGGCTGCTTAATACAAGTTTTCCAGAGTTAGTAATTCTTTCTTACACAGAATTGCCCGCCAGCGTTGAAATTGAATTCCTGGGCAGAATAGAGGTTTAATATGCAAATAAAAAAATATCTTGCTCCAACACTTAAAGAAGCTTTAGAACAATTGAAAAATGAATTGGGTGATGATGCCGTTGTATTAAGTACGCGGGTTGTTACGAGTAATACTAACACCGGAACAAAAAAACAATATGAAGTTGTTGCTGGAACAGAATCCAATCGCCCAAAAGAAACCGCACACCCAAAACTGGTTGATACAATTATAGATGACAATCCGAAAAATACAATTGAAGAACTACAGCGATTAAAAGACAAAGTTTTTCCACATCACGAAAAACCAAAGAAAGAAATTAAGATTGAGAACCTAAAAAGTGAAAGAATAAAAAATGCTGTTACACCTGCCAAACTGAAAGAAATAAAAGAAGATTTATTGGTTAAGGAAATTTTTCCTTCAGTTGTAAATAAAATTGTGGATCAGTTATCTCAACAATCGGATTTTATTAAGAGCGGTAATATTGATGAAAATATTGTATCAACAATTGCGTCATTGGTGCGTTCAGCAAATTTTGAAGTAAAGAAATCGAAAGAACCAAAAGTGGTATCTTTGGTTGGCTCTACTGGAGTTGGAAAAACAACCTGCATTGCAAAACTGGCAGTTATTTCCAAAATCTTTCACATGCTGGATATTGGAATTATTACAATTGATACATTCCGCCTTGGTGCAATTGATCAATTAAAAATATTTGCGGAAATAAGTAATGTTGAATTATTGGTTTGTTACGAACCAACTGATCTTAAGAAACTTGTAAACAAATTTAAAAAGAAAGATTTGATCTTTATTGATACGGCGGGCAGAAGCCAGAACAACACTGCTTCAATTAATGAAATGAAAAAATTTCTGTCATCAATTGAAATTGATGAAACTTTTCTTGTTCTAAGTTCAACCGCATCAACAAGAAATCTTCTTGATGTGATAAAGAAATTTCAGCCGCTTAATTTTACAGGATTGATTTTTACAAAACTTGATGAGTCGGCTGCGTTTGGAAATATCTTAAATGTTTCCAGCAAAGTGGAAACACCAATTAAGTTTTTAACAAATGGACAGGTAATTCCTGATGATATTATTGCTGCGGATTCTGATTTTATTGCTAAGATGATTTTTACAGGCAATATCAAATAGTTTAATCCGATTGAATTGCAGAATAATGAAATCCGTTTGAAAGATAAGATGATCTATTTTCAGAATTTATTTTTTACGTAAGACAAAAAGATGCTTGGACAGGCGCAAAGAATATTCGAATTAAAAAATTCCTTGGTGGAACCTAAAAATCCATCACGGAGTACTCCAATTATTTCATTTACTTCCGGTAAAGGGGGAACAGGAAAATCGTTTCTTTGTCTTAATGTTGCTTACCAGCTTGCGCAATTAGGCAAAAAAGTATTGGTGGTGGATTTTGATCTGAACTTTTCTAACGTTCACGTTATGCTAAATATAATTCCAGAAAAAACCCTATTCGAATTCTTTTCATCGGAATGTCTTTTGAATGAGTTGATTTATAAGTATGACAAAAAGCTGGAATTTATTTTTGGATTTTCCGGATTTGAACCAAGAAGAGTTACTGATAACAGCATTCAGTACTTCTGGAATCAGCTTAATCTGATCGCTTCTGAATACGACTTTGTTTTTATAGATGTTTCATCCGGTGCAAATGAAGATACTCTGGAAATTCTATCACAATCAGATTACTGCATAGTGGTTGCAAATCCGGAACCCACTGCAACTATGGATGCTTACGCAATCATCAAACTATTAAATTCATCTGAAGGAAAAAATAATATCAAGATTGTTATTAACAAGTATTTTAGCCAGGAAGATGCTGAAATTGCATTTGAGAATCTGGAAAAAGCAGTTAGTCATTTTCTTAAACAGGAAATTTCGTTGCTTGGATCAGTCAGTTTCGATCCGGAAATTGTTAAATCAATTATGACGCAGGAAATTTTTCTTTCTCATCATTTAAATACACAATCAGCAAATCAAATCCAGTTAATTGCACAAGGATTACTAAATATTAGGCAGGTGGCTAATAATAACCAGCGTTGATTTTCCAGCCTTCCAATAGTCCATCAAAGGCTACTTATTTCAATAAAAATCCCATTAGATAATTACACTTAGCTGGTATAGTGTTTGCCCTTTAACATCCAGGAGTAAATATGTATAAAATTGTAATTGAAATCGGACTTTTAATTTTTTTCTTATCGATAATAATTTTTATGCAGCAGGGAATATTGCTGGAGACTGTTCTGTTCCGGTCACTTGTAATTTTTATAGTTGTTACAGTGATGATGAGTTTGTTAATGATAACCTTTATCAAGGCAATCAATAAAAGTTTTTTAAAAAAAGAAAAATTATCAAATCAAAATTAGGCTGGTGAAATAGCATGGATAATAACGAATTATGGGGTTCGTATAAAAGCAATCCCAATCCCGACATAAAAAAACAAATCGTTTTAAGATATTCAAACCTGGTTCACTATGTTATTCAACACTCAAGGTTTCCGCACCCAAGTGTAATAGAAGACAGAGATTTTTACCAGTTTGGAATTGAAGGATTGTTTGAAGCAATTGATAAATTCGATCCGAATTACGGGACAAAGTTTGAAACTTATGCTATCCCGCGCATTAAAGGAAAAATAATTGATGAAATTAGAAAGTTACAGATTAAACCGCGTTCAGACTCTCCGGATGATATTAAATATGTAAATGTATCGCTTAATGATGAAGTGCCAGGAGAAGAAGGATTTCCTTTATATGAAACTATTGCATCAGATGCTAAGACTCCGTCCGATATTCTTGATAAGAATGAAGAAAAATTAATGCTGTTAGAAGCTCTAAAAAAATTGAACGAAAGAGACAGACTATTGCTTACTCTTTATTATTATGAAAATCTTAATTACCAGGAAATTGCAGAAGTTCTGAATATTTCAGTTTCCCGGGTTTCGCAAATACATTCCAAGGTAATAACAAAACTAAGAAGCGATTTAAAGTATCAATATGCTTGATCAAGAATTAAGAATAGAAAAAACTAAAAATATACTTTCAAAGATATATAATCTTCCTGCACTTCCGTTTATAATAGAAGAAGTAAATCAGATAATTGAAAATCCAAAATCAAGTGCAGCGCAGCTTAGCCAGGTAATTTCCCGGGATCCCGGACTTTCTATTAAAATTCTTTCTGTTGCAAACTCACCGTTGTATGGTTTTCCGCGGAGAGTATCAACGATAGATTTTGCAATAATTATTCTTGGCTTTAATCATATAAAAAATATTACAATTGCTTTTTCAATAATGGATTCTTTCAACAATTTCAAGAATTTACATTTCGATCAAAAGAGATTCTGGATCCATTCCTTGATGACAGCTACAGCGGCAAAAAGATTATCGCAGGATTTAGGTTACCGATATGGTGGTGAGGCATTTACCGCAGGATTGCTTCACGATTTGGGGATACCGGTTATTTGTAAATATTTTGGAAAAGATTTTATTCAAATAGTTGAATTAGTAGATACCACAGGCTTAAGTTACGTTGAAGCTGAGCAGCAAGTTCTTGGTGCCACTCATAGAGAAATTGGTCATTATTTAATTGAGAAATGGAATTTACCCCAAACGCTTGCCGATGTAATTCTTCATCACAATAATCCATCAGAATCGGAAGAAAGCCCGATTTTAACATCATTAGTTCACCTTGCTGATTATATGACAAATTTCCTGAAGTATGGTGAGTACGATTGGGATGAAGGATATGTTTTAGACAAAAGTGTAATTGAAATACTAAACCTTGGTAATGAACAATATCTTGAAAATTTCGTTTTAAGTTACAAAGAGCTTTTTCAGAATCAAATGGACTCATTAATTTTTTAACAAAATAATTAAGTTTTATGGAAACACAAGTTTATTTAGAAAAGAGAAGAAAGACCGAAAAACTGTTAGACAATATTTACTCGCTTCCGGTAATTTCTGAGGTAATGTATCAAACAGCAAAAATGCTTGATGATCCGGCTACTTCAACCACTAAGCTGGCAAAGATGATTGGTCAGGATCAAGGCTTAGCCACTAAGCTGCTTTCGATTGCCAACTCTCCGCTTTATGGATTGCCGCGCAAAGTTGCTACAATCGATTTTGCAATTCTGGTAATTGGTTACCAGGATATAAAAAATATTCTAATCAGTCTTTCGATGATGGAAGCATTTAAAATTAAGAATGATGAAAATCTTAATTACCACGATCTCTGGTTGCATTCTTTCCTTACAGGAACGCTTGCAAGAAGAATATCGCTCGATATGGGATTCAATTTTGGCGGTGAAGCTTTTGTTGCTGGATTGCTACACGATATGGGAATTTCTGTCATTCACAAATATTTCCAATCAATATTCTTAAAAGTTGTGCAGTACACAAAAACCGGAGAAAAAAGTTTTCTTGAAGCAGAATTTGATGAGCTTGGATTAACACATCAGGAAATCGCAAAATTCCTGGCGGAAAAATGGAATCTTCCTTCATCTTTATGTGACGCAGTTTTATACCACCACGCACCTAATAAAGCTTTCGTTAATAAAGAACTGGTAGCAGTAGTTCATCTTTCTGACTATGCTATTAACAGCTTTAAGTTAAAAAGCTTTTTCTGGGAGAATGATATTTATTTGGATCCGAATGTTGTTGAGATACTAAGATTTAAAGATTCGGAACATTTGCAAAATTTTGTGATTAGTTATGAAGATGCTGCAAGAGAAGAAGTTAAGTTGATTAAGTTCTAAATGTGACCATTGGAGATTTAATAAGCTCCAATAAATTTTAGTAAGGTCCTGATGAAAGTATTAAGAGAAAATAACGTTGAATATTATCCTTTCTATAAATTCCTGGAAGATTTATCGAGCAACTATGGTTTAGATAAGAAGACCGGAAATTCGCTCCTCAATTATTCCAATAATAAAGGTGAATCAAATTATTTTGAAAAATATAATTATGTATTCAATGTTCTAACTTCATTTGAAAAGGAAACATTGAACCTTAGCGATATAAAAAAGATATTAAATGTATTTAATGACTCACTAAAAAAAATTCTTCCTACTAAAGAAAGCAGTTTACTTTTTTTTGATACAATTTTTTCTACTTTGACTCCTCTCGAAAAGAAAAAGGATTTGCTTACCAATTCCACAATGAACAGTTATTATAAAGAAGGCATTTTAAATAATATTTTCGATACAAAACTTTCGACTGTTATACCATTATTAAGCAGTTACCAAAATGATGGACCAAAATTCAACTTTCTGATAGTTCCGATATTTGAAGAAAACAAAAGACGTGGTTTGTTAACTCTTCTTACGACTTTAAAAGAAGAAAATATTACTGAGTTTGATAAAAAACTGGTTGAACTTCTTCTGTTGCTTACTTTATCCAAGATTGACAAAATTGTCTTACGTAAAAAAGTTACATCAATTCACGAAGATCTTAAAACTTATCAAGCAAAGTTATCAAACGATTATCGTCTTGCAGCCATTGGAGAAATGACGCATGGAATAGTTGAAGATATTCTTTCTCCTCTCCAGGTGTTGATAAGTCAAATTGATATGATAAAATTTGATAAACAGAACAAATTTGAAATTGATTTGCTGAAAGCACAGATAAATAAAATAAATCAAACTGTTGGGCGACTGGTAAAATTTGTGGATGCAAATCCGGATAACGCGAAAATCCGCCCCTGCAATTTGAACGAAGTTATTTCTGATTTCTACCAGATATTTAAATCAACATTACAAAATTTAAAAATAGAATGTGAACTCGATCTGCAAAAAGATATTCCACCAATTCTAAGTCATCCAAATAATCTAAATCAAATTTTAACCCACGTTTTTGGAATGGTTAAAAACAGCAATAAAGACGAAGGTGCAGTTATTCTTCAAACCCGATACCAGGGAGAAGAGATAGTTGTAAAATTAATCAGTTCAAATAATTTGTCAATCGATAGTACATCTGGAAAAAATAATCAAGCTGAAGATTTGAACGTTAAGATAATTGATAATTTGATGGTAAAGCACGAAGGTAAATTTTCCATTACCTCCACGGATATTGGAAGCTCAATTATTACTTTAACTTTTCCACTCAGGAGAAAACTGCGGGTATGAAAATTAAAATTGCATTAATAGCTTTTTGTATTGTGCTAATATTTTCTACCAGCATACTTGCTGAAAGTGGAACTCAGGCAGTTTCTGGTTTTCAGAAAAACGGATTATATAGAACTGGTTTTTATTTTTTTGAGGCAGTTTTGATATTATCGCTTCTGGCTATCTGGATATTTAACCTTGTAACTTATGGAAAGCGCAGCAATGCAAAACTAAAAGCAAATATTGAAAAATTACGGAACGAAGAATTTTATCCTTCACATTTGAAAGAATTAAAAAAATTCCGGTCATCATTAATAAAAAAGATTACTAACCATCCAGGCGAACGAAGAATTAATAAAGCCAGGAAGTATGAAATATCAACAGGAGAAATTGATTTAGCCTTGAAACTAAAGTCGCTTCTAAAAAATTGATTTAAGAAATATGATTGATCAAATTAAAAATACAAGTTTTGCAACAACAACAAACAGCACCAAGACAATTTCGATAACTGGGCAAAGCCTGCCAGAAGTAAATTCCCTTGTTATGTTAAAGGTAATTGAAAAGTTGGGCGGCAATTATAAAATTCTTATTAATGGAAACCTGTTCCAGGCAAAACTTCCTCTTAAGCTAACAGCAGGAGAAGAAGCAATTGCCAAAGTGTTATCCACAAAACCTTTCACGCTTGGATTGAATGACTTACTAAAAACCCGGAACATGTCATCAGAAAACATTTCTTTACTTTTATCTATGCTTGGGCTAGAACAGGATGAAAAAAACATTCGCTTTATTAAAAAATTAATTTCTTCAAAACAACCGCTTAGAAAAGAAAAAATAAAAAGAGGTATAGAGTTTTTGGAAAAAACCAACGGGGAAGTTGATGAACTTCAACTTGCACTTCTTGTTAGAGTTTATGCTTTTCAGAATGATTATTTCGATTACATGGCAGAGAGCCATAATTCTTTTTTTAAATATTCATATTCTCAAATCATTCAAAATATTTTCGGGTTGGTTAAGCAGTTGAATTATGAATTTTCTAATAATACGGTTACCCAAATAGTAAACAATTATTTGGTTTGTAATTATTCATTGCTGGAAAATGAAAACAAGCTACCGGTCTGTTGCGAAGAAAAACTTCTTGAGATGATTGGTATTGTTGCTTTTGAAAGCGGAAATAATTCTTATCCGTTTATTATAAAAGAAATTTGTGATAGCTTAAAGAAAAATATCACCTTATTGATTATTCAGACTGCGGTATACAACTATTTCGGATTATACCCATCGTTTATTATTCTACTTCAGGAAAATAAATTTAACTTAATTGAATTCAATTCATACAAAGAAAAGTCTGATAAAGATGAAAATTATTTCAAGTTTGGAATAAAGATTCCGACCAACAATCCAGATGAAATATTGTTGAAGGGATTTTTAACAAAAGAATTACTCTATACAAACATTTTTTTTATGGGAGAAAAAAAGCATAAACATGAACTTGAATTAACTAAAACATCAGAAGAGTTTCATTTTAAGTATAATCTGGATGCATACATAGGTATAAACGAAAACCCGAAAAACAATAATATTTCAATTTGGAATAGCAACATATTAACAGGAACTTATTAATAAATGAAAAACGATTTTTTCCAAAGCATTGCAATGCATTCAAACGTATTAGGAATAGATATCGCCAAAGATTATTTCCTTCAAGAAGCATTAAAGGATTTGCAGAAGGAACAAAAAGATAAAGAACGTCTTTACAATATTAGTTCAACTTTAGTACGAATGATTTATCGAATAGAAAAACTTAGCAATGGAGAAATAAATGATTAAGAGCATTTATTCGGCTGCACAAAACATGCGGTTTAAAATGAAAGACATCGAGGTTATTGCAAATAACCTTGCTAATATAAATACAACAGGATATAAAAGAGAATTACCATTTGCAGAAGTTTTAAGCAGAGCGGAAAATAAGAATACAAAACAGCTAACTGATTTTAGTGAAGGTGTTGCAATCACAACCGGCAACCCACTGGATTTATCTATTAAAGGCATTGGATTTTTTGTTTTGCAAACCGATGGAGGCGATATACTAACACGCAGCGGAAAATTTATGATTTCTGAGGACGGTTATCTATCCGACGAAAAAGGGAATAAAGTTCTCGGTCAAAAAGGTGCCATCAACTTATCTGATATTCTTTTAGATCAATCCACAACTGTAAAAATAAGCGCTGATGGTGAAGTGAGAATAGGTGAAAAAATAATCGATAAACTTTTAGTTGCTAAAATTGATGATCAGAAAAATTTAATTAGAACTCAGGATCAGGGATTTGCTTATGAAGATGGTGATTTTGAAACAGCGGATGAATCCGGGTACAACATTTTTCAGGGCTATATAGAAGAATCAAACGTTAATCCAATTCAGGAAATGCAATCAATGATTGAGATAAACAGAGATTTTGAATCAACACAGAAGATGATTGTAGCGTTTGATAATTTTTTAGGAAAAGTAAACGAATCTGGTAAAGTTTAATAAGGAGAAATGAAATGTCTACACGTGCATTAAGAACAGCGGCTTCCGGTATGTATGCTCAGCAGGTTAACATCGAAACAATTTCCAACAACATTGCCAACATAAATACAACAAGTTTTAAAAAGAACCGGGCGGAATTTAAAGATTTAATGTATCAGGAGGTTAATACAAGTTCGCTTAATTCATACGTTCCAGGTGTTAATGAAAGCCCAAGTTCAAAAATACAAATTGGAAACGGCATTCAACTTTCCTCAACACAAAAGATGTTCACACAAGGAGATTTACAAAGTTCAGGTAATCAATTTGATGTTGCGATTCATGGCGAAGGATTTTTTCAAGTTAGAAAACCGGACGGATCATTTGCATACACAAGAGATGGTGCCTTTAAACTTTCTGCCGATGGTTCGCTCGTTACTTCAACCGGCTATATCCTGGAACCAGGCATTCGCCTTAACAGCGATGTATTAAGTATGCAAGTTACCCGTGACGGTAATGTTTCTGTTGTTGAAACCGGTGGTAATACGGTTGACCTTGGTACAATGGAACTTGCAAAGTTTGTAAA
Source organism: Ignavibacteriales bacterium (assembly GCA_026390815.1). NCBI lineage: Bacteria > Pseudomonadati > Ignavibacteriota > Ignavibacteria > Ignavibacteriales > Ignavibacteriales bacterium. Next base: position 278,288 of record JAPLFH010000033.1, read on the forward strand.
TCCAGGTGGATTGGTTGCTATGGGTGATAATATGTATTCCGAAACAAAAGAATCCGGTGCGCCAATTCTTGGCAATCCCGCTCAAAATGGATTTGGAGAATTACAGCAGGGATTTCTTGAATCATCTAATGTTGATATTGTTGAAGAAATGGTTTCTATGATTACGGCGCAGCGTGCCTATGAAATAAATTCTAAAACGGTTAAAACTGTTGAGGACATGATTACTATGGTGAATAATCTTAAGCGATAAATATAAAATTTAATGAACGTGGAATAAAGAATTAATAATTCAGAGTTCAATATTCAAAGAAAAAATTAAAATGATTAAATGTTTGATAACAATATTGCTTTTTTTATCTGTTGGAAACCAGTACATGGCAGCAAACAGCGGTGAAAATACTTTTACCCGTAAGCTGGAAAATTATCTGGGCAAAAATCTTTCCCGGTTTGAAAAGTGGAGTTATGAATTAGTTTCTAATAACAAAAATAGCTTAAGTCAATCTTCCAATATTGAAATTGATACAGAAAAAGTATTCAATAGAATTACCAGTTATGGATATGTACCGGTAAAAGTATTGCAGGCAAATGGAAAAATGGTTTCTTCTTTTATTACCGTACGATTCCATTTATATCAGAAGGTTCTATGCTCATTGAAGAAAATAAAAAATTCTTCAGCTTTATCTGTTGAGGATTTTGAATTAGTCCTAATGGAAGTATCAAACCTTAAGGATAATCCAATCTGTAATTTGAACGAAATTATAAACTACCGGGCAAAGCTCAATATAATGGATGGGGCAGTTCTTCTTGAAAGAATGATAGAAAAAATACCGGAAGTTATGGCTGGTGATAATGTAAATGCAGTGCTGGATAATGGAGATGTTTCAATTTCTTTTTTAGCTAAAGCAAGAACGGATGGAAGAATTGGTGATGAGATTAAAGTTGTTACCAAAGAAAAAAAAATATTTACAGCTAAAGTGGTTAGTGCGGGTAAAGTAATCATTACGGAGTAAAATTATGAAGAGAATATTAATAATGATCATAATTATTTCTGCGGGTGTATTTGCGCAGGATATGCGTCCGAATGCATTTAGCTCTTTATTCTCTGACTACAAAGCTAACCACATTGGCGATGCAATAACAATTTATGTGGTCGAATCATCTTCTGCCAGTAACGAAGCAGAAACAAGCACCGGCAAAACAAGCGATTTGGGTCTAAGCGCTTCTGCTAATGTTGGCAGCGGCGGTATGCCAAAAGTAGATGCAAGTATTGGTTCAAAAAATAATTTTCAAGGAAGCGGCTCAACAAAATCCAGCGGCAGGGTAACAACAAAAATTAGTGCAATGATTGATTCAGTTTATGACAATGGAAATCTTAGAGTTAGAGGCAGCCGGAAAATTGTAATTAATGGCGAAGAACAAATTATAAGCATTAAAGGAATTGTTAGACCAATCGATATCCAAACAGACAACTCCGTTCTTTCATATAATATCTCAGAAGCCGAAATAATATTTGAAGGAAATGGAATGATTCAGAAAGCGCAGGGACCAGGCTTACTTACAAAACTTTTTCACTGGCTTTTTTAGGCGGTATTATGAAACGACTAATATATTTTTTATTGATAATTATTTTTTCGGTTAGCTCTTATCCGCAAAGAATAAAAGATGTTTCTTTTTTCAAAGGTGTTTCCTCCGAACAGTTAATTGGTTATGGACTTGTAGTTGGTTTAGCCGGCACAGGAGACAGCTACAGGTCTTCTTTTACTGTCCAATCCGCAATAAGTATGTTAAAACGATTTGGCATTACAGTTCCGGATGTTAGTCTTAGAACAAAAAATGTTGCCGCCGTTATGGTTACATCGCGCGTAAGCAATAATCTTAAAACTGGATCTGAGTTTGATGTTAATGTATCATCAATGGGTGATGCAACAAGTTTAATGGGCGGTACATTGTTGATGACTCCGCTTTCCGGTAAAGATGGTAGTGTCTTCGGACTTTGCCAGGGTGCTGTTTCAATTGGCGGATTTGATATTAATACTTCCACCGGAGGAAGAACTGCAAAGAACCATGCTCTTAGTGGAAGAATTCCAAATGGTGGATTATTGCAAAAAGAAATAACCGTTGGACAAATGAATAATCAGGAAGTGAATTTAGTATTAAAAAATCCTGATTACACAACCGCAAACAATATTGTAAATGCTATCAATCAAAAACTTGGCGGCACAGGTGCAGCAGCAGTTGATGCTTCAGAGATTAAAATTCAGGTTCCTGCAGATAAGCAAAGCAATTTGCCGGAATTTTTGGCAGAGTTAGAAAGTATTCAGGTTTTAACAGATGCAATTGCTAAAGTTGTTCTTAATGAAAAAACCGGTACCATTGTAGCTGGTAGTAATGTAAAAATTCTTCCTGTAACAATAACTCACGGAAGTATGAAGATAAATATTAAATCGTATCCAATGATTTCGCAGCCAGGTGCTTTTTCCCAGGGAACAACTGCCGTGTTTAATAATCTTGTTCCAACTGTTGAACAGGAAAACAGCAATTCCGTTTCAATTCAGGGAGCTTCTAATGTTCAGGAAGTTGCAGCAGCGTTAAATTCTTTAAAAGTTACTCCGCGTGATATTATTGCAATCTTCCAGGCGATTAAGGAAGCTGGAGCGTTAAATGCCGAGTTGTTGATTATTTAAAATTTACCTTCACCTAATTTCATCTATTGTAAGGAGTGAAATTAAGATGGCAGTAAAAAATTAAAAAAAGAAAATGGACGAACTAAAACTAAAAATAACAAATCCGCTAAAACATCTTGAGAACAGTGCAGAGGTTAATTCCCGGTTTTCACCGGAAAAGAAAGAGAAGCTTGCAACTGCTGCCAAGGATTTTGAATCGTTGATGACCCAAATGATGTTGAAAAGCATGAATCAAACTACCGGTGGATTATTTGGAGAAGAAGGTTATGGCGGCGATACGATGGATACAATCTTTGAATCTGAAATTTCTAAGTATATGACTAAATCCAAAAGCCTTGGAATTGCCGAGACTATTTATAAAAAGATTACCGGTGAAGATCTTCCTAATTTAAAAGTGGAATATCCTGGTGTTAATAAAACCAAAATCAATGATTTTATTAGAAGCTATTCTCCGGATACTACTAATTCGGTAAAACCAAGCGGGCAATCGTTAGAAAGATTAGACAAATTTGAACCAATAATTAATGAAGCCGCGGATAGTTTTGGCGTTAGCCCAAACATTATTAAATCCATTATCCTTGCAGAATCTGCTGGTAATGAAAAAGCTCGTTCAAGTGCTAATGCTAAAGGGTTAATGCAATTAATAGACTCCACGGCTTCAAATATGGGCGTAAAAAACGTTTGGGATCCAACCCAAAATATTCAAGGTGGCACTAAATATTTCTCAAAATTGCTTCGACAATATGATGGGGATTTGAATTTAGCTTTAGCTGCCTATAATGCGGGACCAGGGAATGTGGATAAGTATAACGGAGTTCCGCCCTTTAATGAAACTCAGACTTATATAACGAGAGTGTTGGGCTACTTAAAACACTTTGAGGAATAAAATGAATACAAAAGAAATATCCAATTGCTTAAACACGGAATTGGAAATATTGAATAAATTGAAAAGCAGTGCAATGGAAAAACAGAAAGCATTAATTTGTTCAGACAGTGGCGGTATTGATTTGTTTACCCACCAGGAAGAAGCACTTCTTGCTGAATTAAGAAAAGTGGAAGCTGATAGATTGAAACTGCTTAATAATGTTAAAGATGAATTTCAACTTATGGAAATTAATAACCAGCAGTTTAAACTTAGCAATATACTTGCAGGTAAGATAGTAAAGGAAGATCTGGATACAATTACTTTGCAGGAATTTCATTTAAGAAACATTATTATTCAGCTAAAGGAAATTAATCAACAGAATCAATTATTGGTGCAGAACTCGTTAGAATTTATTAATGAAACTATGCTAACACTTCTTGGAACCCGGAAACATTCGCTTGTTGATAGAAGAATATAATTTGTTAAATAATATTTTTTTTATAGTCACAAACTTTCGGGTTGGAATTAAACTTCAAAAAAAATTGTGCAAAGATACGCGGTTAAGATAAAAATATGAGTATTAGTAAAATATTAGACATTTCAAGACGCAGCTTATACGTTTATCAAAGAGCTCTGGATATAACTGCTAACAATATTGCAAATGTTAATAATAAGAATTATACCAAGCAGCAGATTGTTTTTGGTACGGTTGCACCGGATAAATCTGATAAGTTTAGTGTTGGTGATGGCGTAACCATTGCCGATGTACAGCGGCAAAAAAATCAGTTTACAGAAACCCAGATAAGAAACTATTCTCAAAATCAATCATACGATGAAAAAAAGGCAAACTTATTAGGCAACCTGGAAACTATTTTATCGGAGCCTTCAGAGCTTGGTCTTTCTAATCAATTAAATTTATTTTTTAACTCCTGGCAGGAATTAAGTGTAAATCCTCTTTCTACAGAACTTAGGGCAAATGTAATTCAAACTGCCCAAAACTTTTCTGATAAACTTCAAAAAGTTTATGATGGTTTCTCTTCGCTTAGAGGTAATTTGAAAGAGGAAGCAGTTGATAGTGTTAATCTTATAAATAAATACACTGAAGAAATTAAAACGTTAAATGAGGAAATATTTAGAGCAGACATTAAAGGTTTAAGCTCAAGCGATTTGCTTGATAGAAGAGATGAATTGATTATTGAGCTAAGCAAAATGGCTAACATAAATGTTTCAATAGATAAAGATAATATGGCAAGCATTAGTATAGGCGGAGCTTATGCTGTAGATCGGTACCATAGTATTAAATTCAAAGCTGTTGAAAATGAAAATGGTTCTCTTTCAATTCAATCGGAAGACGGGCAGCGGACTTTACAGATTAATAAAGGATCCCTGGGGGCATTAGTTGAGTTATCCGGAAAAACTATTCCTGGTTATTTGAAAGTGCTGGATTCAATTGGTAATTCAATTATGAGTGCTGTCAATTCAGCGCATACAAAGGGTTATACAAACACACAACCTCCATTAAACGGTATAAATTTCTTTGAAAGCTACGACTCCGGACAACTAAAGATCAACAAAAATATTTTAGATGATTTGAACTACATTGCAACATCGGCAGATGGAACAGGCGGAAATAATGATATTGCAAAACAAATAGCCGCACTTAAAGATGCTAATGTTGTGGATGGAATGAAATTGAGTGAAAAGTATTCCAACTTTGTGGGTGAATTGGCAAACAGCATAAATGGAAGTGCACATAATACCGATTCCTATAATTTGGTTTTGGATCAATTAGAACAGCAAAAATCATCCTATTCCGGCGTATCTACCGATGAAGAAATGGTGAATATTTTAAGATACCAGAAATCTTATGAAGCGGCAGCAAAACTAATTAAAATTGCAGATGATTTGTTTCAGACTTTACTAAATACGGTTTAATACAAATGCGTGTAACAGATTTTATATTGCAGAATTCTTATTTGAAAAATCTCAACGCTCATAGAGTTGAGCTTAATAAAATTCAAAAACAAATAACAACGCAGCAGAAAATCAATCAACCTTCAGATTCTCCGCTTGGTAGTGCCAGGTTACTTCGTTACAGCGGGCAGCTTGGTGATATTTCCACCTATCAGAAAAATGTTCAGAACAGTTCTGCTTTTGTTAATAAAACTATGTTATCGCTTCAATCAATGCATGATATTGCAGTTAATGCTCAAACTGATTTGGTGAATCTTGGCAATCCTCTCATTAAAGATTCTTATAAAGATTATTCTGATAAAATGGATTACTACATCAAATCGATTGTTGATTTGGCAAATTCGGATTACGACGGTAAATCTTTATTTGCAGGTACTTCTCTTACAACAAAACCTTTTTCTTATGATGATTCAACTGGTCAGGTTTCAGTTACTAGTTCAGATATCAGCGGTGCACATAAAATAAAAATTTCTAAAGCATTAGACCAGCAGATTAATATTCCTGGTGATGAACTATTTATGTCTGCTCTTAAAAACTCCGGAAACTTTGATGTTAGTGCTGCAGATGGAACAACAACAACCCTTGTTAACACAATTAACGATGCTGATGGAAATGTTTATAACATTTCTATTGCATATACAAAAAGTGCCGCAAATAATTATTCTTTACAGTATAACATAACGGATTCTGATTCCAACGTGATTAAGACTGAATCGCATTCTCTTGAATTTAATTCATCCACCGGAGCTTTAAAATCAATTGATGGTGGTTCACCTTCTAAAATAAATGTAGAGATAGATTCTCACAAAATTAAAATGTTGATTGATCCAACAAAATTGGTAGAATCAAATAAAGCAACAAGTATTACACAAGCGCAGAATATGAAAGGTGATGTTTTTGATACTCTAAATGCAATTAAGAATTTGCTAAAGAATGGAGAAAAACCAAATGCAAACCAAACCAGCCTGGTGGATCAATTTGCCTCGGTAATTCTTAACAAAGCCTCTGAAGCCGGAAATGTTTACAATCGCCTTTCAAATTCTACAGAGCAATTGCAATATGAATCAACTGAATTACAAAAAATGGTTTCCACGGAAAGAGATACTGATGTAGCACAAGCCGTACTGGATTTACAAAATCGGCAATATGCTTTGGATTTATCGTATAAAGTTTCTTCCATGATTTTGCCTAAATCATTGCTGGATTATCTGTAATGTTTAAAAAAAATTATGGTTCTATTAATGGTTTGTTATTAGGAATAATTTCTATCTTCGGAGCTTTTCTAATTGAAGGCGGATCATTTAAAACATTGTTCTTGTTGCCCGCCATGATTATTGTTTTTGGCGGTACTTTTTCTGCGGTTATAATTGGGTATGGGTTTCAGAGATTTAAAAAAATATTTTTTTTAATTCACTTAGCATATTTTCCTAAAAAGTACAATCTAAAAAAAGTAATTGACCTGTTCTTTGATATTGCAATAATTATTAGACGTGATGGAATTCTTGCAGTTGAAAAGGAAATAAATAAATTTGATCATTACTTTTCACGTAAGCTGATGCGATACATGCTTGATGGAGCAAACGAAGCGGAATTGGAAAATTTAGCGCAGTATGAAATTAAAGCGATGCAAGAAAGACATTTTTTGAATATGAGTATGTTTGCAAAAATGGGTAGTTATGCTCCAACAATGGGAATAATTGGTACTGTAATGGGTTTAATTATGACTCTGGCAAATGCCGGCGCAGATCCAAATACGTTAATAAGAAATATAGCATCAGCATTTATAGCTACATTGTGGGGAGTTTTTTCAGCAAACATTATGTGGCTCCCTATTGGAGATAAATTAAAACAATGTCATATAGAAGAGAAAAATTTGATGGAAGTGGTAACGGAAGGAGTACTGGCTCTGAGAAGTGGGGAAGTCCCATCTCTGATAAAGACACGCTTAGCGAGCTCCCTTCCGCAAAAAGAACAAGAAGAGTTAATCGTAATTTAAATAATGAATCTCTGTTTCCGGAAGAGAACGATAGAGACAGATACATTATTACTTATGCCGATTTAATTACACTCTTACTCGGACTTTTTATTATTCTATATGCTTCTTCCAATATTGATGTAGCAAAATATCAAAAGATGATGACGGCAATGGGAAGTTTTTTTGGCAATGATTATAAAACTAAACCTGCAGGTTTTCTGAAGGAAAATTTGAATGGAAGTAATGCAATATCCTTAAAGGACAAAGTGAACAGTCTTGTTAATAAATATAACCTTAGTGCCGCAGTAAAAATTTCCAGTACAGAAAGAGGAGTTGTGGTAAGAATTCATGATGACATATTGTTTAATTCAGGCAGTTCAGAACTTGGGAATTATTCAAAAATAATACTTTCAAATGTTGCTAAAGTACTTAAAGAACTTCCAAATGATGTTAGGATTGAAGGACATACAGACAATATTCCAATTAGTACATCCTCAATTTTATCTAACTGGCATTTGTCTGTAAGTCGTGCAACAAACACAGCATTTTATTTAATGATGAACGAAGGACTTCCGCAGGACCGGGTTACAATTGTTGGTTATGCTGAATACAAACCTGTTGATTCCAATGAAACCCCGCAAGGAAGATCAAATAATAGACGTGTTGATATTGTAATATTAAATTAGAGAGATAACATGAAAATCAATAGTATTCATTTTGGTGAAATTGAATTTGAAGAAAATTTAATAATTCAATTTTCCGAAGGGATAATCGGCTTTGAAAAGCTGCAGAAATTCCTTTTGATTAATAACAATAACGGATTATTTTTATGGCTAACATCCATTGATGAACCGGATATAGTTTTTCCGCTTTTTGCCGTAGAGGCGCTTTACAATAACTTTCCACAAGTTGAAGGATTTGAGACTTTTGGAATAGTTAAATTAGACAGAGAACCGGGAAATATTACCATTAACTTAAAATCGCCGGTTTACATTAGCGAAAAAACTAAAAATGGTTTTCAAAGGATCATTGATAGTGATAATTATCCTATCAATTATAACTTATTTAAGAATGAGTAGAATTTTATTATGCTAATTTTAACACGAAAAGAAGGCGAGAAAATCTATATCGGTTCCGATATTAAAATAACTATTATATCGGTTGCCGATAACCAGGTGAAGGTTGGTATTGAAGCCCCGCCTGAGTTGAAGATTCTTAGAGAAGAGCTTTATGAAAAAATAAAGCAGAATATAATTGAATCTAAACTGCAAGTAGAACCAAAAGTTGATAAACTTTCTAATCTTAAGTTGAATAAAAATGAATAAGTTGCTTGGTGGTGTTAATAAAAAACTTATCAGAATTCTTGTCATTGATGATTCGGAAATAATTCAACGGGTATTAAAATCTTTTTTACAGGATTTAGATATTGAAGTTATTACCTGCTCAAATGGATTAGAAGGAATACAAGTTGCGGTTGAAACAAAACCGAGCCTGATCTTTCTCGATCTTATGATGCCAAACCTTGATGGAATAAAAATGCTTCAGCTTAAACAGGTTTTGGCTGATATAAAGAATATTCCCGTAATCATTATCAGTGCAAATGCTAATAAGCAAAATGTCTTCACTGCAATAGAACTTGGTGCAACTAAAGTAATTTCAAAACCACTTCAAAAGGATGTGATTCTTAAAGCGCTTAAAGAAGTTTTCCAGGAAGAACTTTTTTCTACTACGAATGATAAACATATTTATGAAAATGGTTATGTAGAATTACCAACACAGGATCAAGAAAAAGCACAATCCGATTTTCAAAATGAACTGGTAAAAATGTTTTTAAGCAATTTCTCAAATCAAAAGAAGCAAATAGTTGGCGCAATTGGCAATAAGGATAAAAGACTTATTAAAAGTGTAACGCATGATATTAAAGGCGCCGGCGGAACTATTGGTTATAATCAAATATCGGAAATAGCCTCTGTAATACAGGATAGAGAAATAAATTCAGATTTCGATTGGTTCTTTGTTCAGGTAAAATGCGAACAGTTGTTCAAGGAAGTTAGAAAAATAGAAGATTTAATATTTGGTAGTAACTAAAAATGCTCGTAATAATTGGAATCGTTATAGTTTTCGCATCAGTTTTAGTCGGCTTTTCTATTGCCGGTGGCAATGCACTTCTATTACTTCAGTGGGCTGAATTTTTAATTATTGGTGGGGTTGCAATTGGAAGTCTTCTTATCTCCTCACCATTATCAGTTATAAAAAAAATTGTTGCTGCTATTCCTAAAATATTAAGCAATAAAGGATATACTAAGCAAGATTATCTTGATCTCTTAAAATCATTTTATGATTTATTCCTGGTTGCTCAACGCGATGGTTTACTGGCAATAGAAAAACACATAGAAAATCCAACTGAAAGCGAAGTGCTTTCGCAGAACACAAAATTTCTTGCAAACACAAAAGCAGTTTCTTTTTTTTGCGATACTCTTAAAGTAATGCTGTCTGGTGGCGTTCCTCCGCACGATATTGAAGAATTAATGGAAGTTGAAGTTGATACTTTTGAAAAGGAAGGAAAACCCGTTCCGGCAATACTTACAAAAATAGCAGATTCATTTCCGGGGATTGGTATTGTTGCAGCCGTACTTGGAATTATTGTTACAATGGCAAGCATTAATCAGGGGGCGGAAGCGGTTGGTCATCATGTTGCAGCTGCGCTTGTTGGAACTTTCCTGGGTATCTTATTATCGTATGGGTTGTTTAATCCAATTGCTACAAATATAGAACTGTCGCAGGAAAATGATGTCCGGTATTTGGAAACTATTAAAGCCTGCATTGGTGCATACGCTAAAGGAAATCCTCCCATAGTTGCTGTAGAAATTGCCAGAAGAACAATCTTTTCTGATTATCGTCCTTCATTTACAGAATTAGAAAATTTTATCCGTGGTAAAAAAGAATGAGCGGTAATTTAGAAGAAAATGAAAATCAACCAATAATTAAAAAGAAGAAGCGGGCTGCTGAAGGTGGGCACCATGGTGGTGCTTGGAAAGTTGCTTATGCTGATTTTGTTACTGCAATGATGGCACTCTTCATTGTTCTTTGGGTGATGGGACAAGATGCAAAAGTTAAAGAAGCAGTAGCTAGCTATTTCAAAAATCCTTCTGGAATTAGTACAGGTGTTGGCTCTGGATTACTAAACGAGGGGAAAAAAGCTTTTGGTGAAACTAAAAGTGAAGAGATTATTAAGAAAGAAATGGAAAAAGAAAAACTAGTGCAGATGGGAAATGACCTTCTTAACCAATTAGAACAGGATACGGAATTTAAAGACATATTGGACCAAGTGAATATAGAATACGTAGATGAGGGAATGCTGATTGAACTTATGGAATCTATGCAGGATGCTTTTTTTGAAATCGGTACAGCTAACCTTAATCCAAAGGCTTTCGATCTATTAAAAACAATTGGCAGTAAAATAGCCAAGTTAGATAACAGTATAATTATTGAGGGACATACCGATGCAAGACCTTATGAGAATGGTGGGCTGGGTTATACAAATTATGAGTTAAGTACAGATCGTGCTAACTCTGCCCGCAGGGCATTGATTATGGGTGGAGTTAAAGAAGTACAAATAAATGAAATCCGGGGTTATGCTGATAAAAAATTAAAAAATCCGGGCGACCCATTTAGTATTGTCAATCGTAGAGTGAGTATTATTGTTAAATATACAGGAACAAAATGAAAACTAATATTTTGGTAATGGAGGATGACACATTTACACAGCAGTTTTATGGATTACTGTTCAACCGCGCCGGTTTTGATTCTATAATAACCGACGAAGGAGACAAATTTATTGAAACTCTTGAAAATGAACAGATTTCCATTATTATTCTCGATCTGAACTTGAAAAATACTTATCTGAAAAATGAAAGAGTCGATGGAATCTCTCTTGCCAAAAAAGTAAAAGAAGATTCCCGGTTTGCTCAAATTCCAATATTGATCGTCTCAGCATATAAAAATTTAACAAATGGAAGAAATTTTTTAGACGAAACGGGAGCAGAAGATTATATCCTAAAACCGATTTCTGATTTTAATGAATTACTAAAAAAGGTGAATAACTTAAAACTGTTTTAATTTTGATCTTAAATTTTGTTTAGTTGTAAAACCTTTTTTAATACGGCTATACTAAATAAAATTTTTAGAAATAAATTTCCAGCCGTATTAACTTATCACCGTCATTTATCCTTAATCTAAATTTCAATCCCTGCAAAATTTATTTTATTTAATATCGATAACATTTTAAAAAGAAATTGTTAGAAAAAATTACAAATATTAACCCGGACTCCAACTATAAAGGAGAAAAGAAAAGTGGAAACTTTTTACCGGCTTTTTCTAAGGCAAACAAGCATTTCGATTTGGGAAATGATGCAATTCATATATCTCCCGCAATGCACTTTGTTCTGGAAAAAGGCTGGCATTTAAGGGAATTAAAGGAATTTAGTGGAAGAAAAATATTTGTTTCGTTTATCTTTGTGGATTTTGAAATTCAAAGTGAGATTGACTTTGATAAACTTTTACTAAGTAAAAAAATCGTTTATAAAATAATTAAAACTAAAGAACTAAATGGCAGCCGACGTAAACTAATGTTGGTGCTTAACTTTAACTTAAATAAGAGTTTCGAAATCATAGATGATCAGAATTTGTTATTTAACCTTAGAGAACTTGAAATTTTATTTGATAGGATATCACAACTTGATATCAAATCAGAATTAAATTGTTTTGATACTTCTGCAATTAGAAATCTAATGGATGATATTTATAAAGGACTAACTTTTGAATTTAATTATATAACAACCAACCTCTTACTGTTTTTTGAAAGAGTTACAAAACTTAATTGCAGGTTTATAAAACAGGAAGAAGAAATTTCTGATGTTATTAAAATAGAAAAAATAGTGGCAGTTGAAATTGAGTAAAAAACGTGAATAGTATAGATCAAAAATCAAAATCATTTTCTTCATTTAATGAATTTAGAGCCCGCGGGCAATATTTCAACTCTAAACCGCTGGTTATAATAAACAACTTTTGCATTATCAAATATGGCAACACTGCTTTCCAAACAATATTTTCATTATCGGATGGTGAGGATCTTTGTAATATAGAATCTGATCTTCAGCTTTCTTTCCTGATAGAAGGATTTGCAAAAAGTAAGTATAATAGTTTTCATTTCGATTTAGTGCTTTCAGAAAATGTCAATTTTCATGATAAAGCTTTTAAGGTTGATGTTGAACGAGCTTTAATTGAAAACCAGGAATATTTTATCCTGCTGTTCAATTCCATTGAAGAACAAAAGAAAATTGAAGAACGGATTTATTACCTCATAAATGCAATTGATTATGGTCAAGTGGCTATAGTTATTACTGATAAATGGGGTTTCATAAAATATGTTTCCAAATCATCAGAAGAAATACTTAACAGAAATATTGAACAGCTGTTTAACTCCTTTTTGCCGGAAGTTTTAAATGGATTCATTTCGATAAAGGAAGTGCAGTTGTTGGAAGATTCGCTACGTGAAAAAATGGATTGGCAATGCCTAAGTTCTGTTCAAAATTCCAAGGGAGAAATTTCTTATCGTAAGCTGAAACTTTCCCCCGTTCAAAAACATTTTGATGATGTTTCCAATTACATCCTTACTTTTAATGATGTAACAGAACACATCAACAGTGAAGAAAAATTGAGAAAAGCATATGAAAAAGAAAGTCAGTTAAACAGGCTCAAATCTGCTTTCCTTGCAAATATGTCGCACGAAATCCGAACACCTTCTACTGCAATAATTGGATTTGCTAATTTGTTAAGAGATGATATAAAATCCGGAGATACTTCCACTATAGTAGAGCTTGTTGATTTTCTTGACGAGGGTATTCACAGGATGGTGCGACTTTTTGATAATATAATTGAAGTCTCACTTTTAGAATCCGGCGATTTTATTTTAGATATTCAAACTGAAGACTTGAATGAATTAGTAAAACGATCTTGTTCTAATTTTTATGCTCTTGCAGAAATCAAAAGGATCAATTTCACTTTAAGTTTTTCTGAAGCGCCAGTATTTGTTGAAGTTGATAAAATGAAATTTAATAAGATAGTTGATTCGTTAATTGATAATGCAATTAAATACAACAAAACAAATGGACATGTAACAATAAGTACAAGTGTATCTCAAGACTTTGCGAATTTAATTATCTCCGATACCGGACGTGGAATAGAAAAAAATAAAATTGAAGCTATCCTGCAACCTTTCGTTCAAGAGGAATTTGAAGGACATAAAAGAACTTTTGAAGGTGCTGGTTTAGGCTTAACGGTTGCGAATAAACTTACCAAAGCATTAAAAGGCGAATTAAACATCCTAAGCCGGAAAGGTGATGGCACTTCCATTGTCTTAAAATTTCCACTTGCTAAAACTTAACTTATAAACCATAGTTATTGAAATAAATGGATAATCCAAATTTATCCCCACAAGAAATAAATAATGAAGTTGTATTCAGGAATGAAAGAAGTTTCTATCCGAATGGCAAACTTAAAACGGATTACTTCTTTACTGATGGCGAGCTGCTGTTTAAGGAAGTAATTTATGCTGAGAATGGCGCCATAAAGGAAATAATAAATTATCGAAGAGATGGCACCGCCTGGGGTAAACAAGTTTTTGAAAGTGAGGTGAAGAAGAGCGGATTATCGATGACTTATTATGAAGATGGTAGCATTCAAAGTCAAAAATATTATATCGATAATAAAGTTCATTGGTCGGAAAAAATATTTAATCGCAATGGTCAATTAAGCGAAGTTATAGGACATTTAAAGGGAATAAAAAATGGTTTAAACATTTTATATGATGAAAAGGGGAATAAGCATAGCGAGATTAACTATAGATTCAATAATCCAGATGGTCAGGCAAAATTTTACTATGCCAATGGGCAACTTAAAGCTGAGATGAATTTTGTTAAGGGTAATAAAACCGGAATATCAAAAATATTTTTTAAGAATGGCATATTAAAGATTCAGGAATCTTTGCACAATAACATGCGCAATGGTGTTACAAAAACTTTTTATGAAAGCGGTGGTGTTAAAGAAGAATGGAATTTTAAGGGTGGAGTGTTGGACGGCAATTCAAAATTCTTTTATAAAGATGGCTCTGTTTATGGACAAAAGAATTTTAAGAATGGTTTGGAGGAAGGAATTTCCAGGCTGTATTACAAGGATGGTAAGATTAAAGAAGAAATAACTTATTCAAAAGGAATTAAATCCGGCACAAATAAAATTTATAAAGAAGATGGAACGTTAAACAAGGAAATTATTTACGCTGAAGATAAAATAATTGAAGAAAAGATTATTCCGGAAAAAATTGAAAAAAAGTTAGTAGAAACTAAGGTGGAAATAAAATCTAAAGAAACCATCAGAAAAGAAGAAAGAAAAAGGAAGCTTATTCGCAGTGCAAATTATGCTCTTCTTTTTGCAGTTTCAATAGTAGTTATTTATGTTATGTACATTGTAGCATTATATTTTATTTAGAAAATATTAAATCAACTGGTTTATTGAGAAAGAAATTATCCACCACATATTGGTAGAACAGTTTACAGTTATACAAAACTGTTATAAGCCACAGTTCTTTCATTTTGATAAAGATTTTTATAAAAATTACGATAATTGTTAGTGTGAAAAATAATCTAATGGAGTAATAACTAAAATGGAAATTATTAATACAAAAAACGAAAAATCCGATTTGTTGCAGTTAGTTAGTTTTAAAATTGGGGCTGAGGAGTTTGGTGTTGATATTCTAAAAGTTCAGGAAATTAATAAAATGACTCAAATAACTAAAGTGCCAAATTCACCCGCTTTTGTAGAGGGCGTTATTAATCTTCGCGGCAGAGTAATTCCTATTATAGAATTGCGAACCAGATTAGGTTTAGAAAAAATTGAATATACAAAAGATACCAGGATAATAGTGGTGGAGCTTGAAGGTAAAACGGTGGGATTTATTGTTGACGCCGTAAATGAAGTTCTTCGGATTCCTTCTAGTATAACAGAGAAACCACCGGAACTGGTTGCCGGAATTGATTCGGATTATATCACTGCAGTAGGTAAACTGGAGGATCGGTTACTAATTCTACTTGATTTAGAAAAAGTATTGAAAGAAGAGGCAAAAGAAAAATTGGAAGTACTTTCCAAAGCAACTGTTTAAATTTTAGAAGTGATGTAAATTTTAGGATTAGAAAAAATTTTATAAATTAAAAGAATACCCCGATATTAAAAAAAGAACTGAGTTTAATAACCAGTTCTTTTTTTTTTTCTAAAATTAGTTTTAAGGAAAGATCTAATTTAAGCTGCTTTCTTTTAATACGGAATCGTAATGTGGCAGAGTGAAATGAAACGTAGTACCAGATCCCACAATGCTTTCAACCGATAACATTCCCCCATTTTTTTCAATCATTTCTTTGCAAATAAGCAGCCCAAGCCCGGCACCCTTTTCTCCGCTTGTTCCAGTAGTTGAATATTGAGAATCCAGGGTGAAGAGCTTCCTGAGGATTTCCTGTTGTATACCTATACCATTATCTGTAATGCTGGTTTTAATAACTGAACCCTGTTTTTCAGTTGAAATTTTTATTTTACCTCCACTAATAGTAAACTTTATGGCGTTAGAAATAAGATTTTCTAAAATGGAATTTACCATGTTTTGGTCCGCAAAGACATTTGATTTCTCTTCTATATGATATTCGATTGAAATATTTTTTTGTAAAAGATTTGGCGATAAAAGATTAAAAACATAAAGGATACTTTTTTGAAGATCTAATTGTGCCGGTTGATGCGCAATGTTTCCAATCTGTAACCTTGACCACTCCAATAAATTTTCTACATACTTAAAAATATTTACAGTTGAAACATGAAGGTTATCGATTAGTTTTTTAATTTCGCTTTTATTTAAATTTTCATAATCGGAAACCAGGTAGCTTGATAATCCCAGCAATCCGTGGAAAGGGCTGCGCAAATCGTGCGATACGATAGAGAAAAATTTATCCTTACTTTTGTTTAACTCCATAAGTTCGTCATTATATTTTTTTATTGCCGATTCCGCCTGCTTTCGTTCAGATATATCTTCCTGAACAATTATAAGGTTGGTAGCCGTACCACTTACATTTAAAACCGATGAAACTGAAATAGAATCCCAGGTCATTCCTTCATTTTTTTTAATTCTAACAAATTCCTGTCTCCAGGTTTTCCCTTCAACAATTGATCGCATTAGTTCGTTACGATTATCTTCAGACATTTCGTTTTTCTTGAATATATAAAAAATACTTCCGATAATTTTGGAACTTTCCATTTCAGATTTTTCAAGAAATTTATTATTTACGTATTCAATAATTCCCTGTTGATTTGTAATAATAATTGAAACCGGACTTTGTTCAATTGCCCGGGAAAGTTTAATTAATTCTACCTCGGCTTTTTTCTTTTCACTAACATCACGAAGAACAATAACGTAACCTTCCTTTATATCTTTTTCATTTTTAATTGGTGAAGCGTTTTCTTCAATATGAATTCTCTCACCATTTTTGGTAATAAGTAAATTGTTCTTTTTGATTGGTAAAACAGATTGCTCTTCAAGTACTTGAGTCAGTGGAAGAACAAATTCCCCACCCTTTATTACACTTATTATTTTGCAAACATCATCGATGGGTTTCTCCAGAGCGTCATTCAATTTCCAACCTGTAAGGTTCTCTGCAACCGAGTTCATAAATACAATGTTTTGGTTTATGTCAGTTGAAATAACTGCATCGCCAATGCTTTTAAGTGTTGTAGTTAACCAACGGTCGCTTTCCTTAATTTTTCTTTCAGTTTGATTTTTATATAAAGCAATTTGAATACTGATGTTTAATTGACGTTCTTCAAATGGTTTCAGTATGTAACCATAGGGTTCTGATACTTTGGCTTTTTTTAGTGTTTCAGCATCGGTGTAAGCAGTAACGAAAATAATGGGGATACTTTCTGTACATTTAATAATTCTGGCAGCTTCAATACCATCCATATCTCCCTTTAGCATAATGTCCATCAATATCAAATCTGGTTTTAATTGATGTGCTCTTTGTACAGCTAATTCTCCTGTTGATACCACATCAACAACCTGGTAGCCCAATCCCACAAGTCTTATTCGTAAGTCTTCAGCAATTATTGATTCGTCTTCAACAACTAAAAGTTTATATGTTTGCATATATCACCGGTATATTTCCTATTTATCGGGTGTAGGAAACCACCATTCTCACTTATTTATAGTCGTTTTTTTTTTGATAGATGATGGATTGTTCTTTTTGATTCTTATTCTTGCACCCAGATACAATTTTTTCGTTCCCCTGGTTTATGAATATGAACTCAACATAAAATCAAAGGATTTTAAATGCAGAGTAAAGCTCAAAAAGATTATCCAAGAATCCCTCATAGTAAAATTACGAAAGTCCTTTCTGTAATTCGAGACTTTTATTTTACTTTGTTTAAATTAAAAAGCCGTCTTAAACTATTAAGTTAAGACGGCAGAAAAAAAATGACAATGAACAGTTTATTTTATAACAAGCTTTCCATTCGCTCTTACAGAATAAACACTTTTATCAGTTAGCTTAAATTTCTCTATCAGCGCCTGAAGGTTTGATGTTTGTCCATTCAGGTCTTCTGCAGATTTAGCAATTTGCTGAATACCAGAAGCAGTTTCCTGTGTTATACTATTTATACCTTCAATGTTCTTACTTATCTGTTCAACTCCAGAACTTTGTTCCTCACTTGCCGCCGCAACCTGGGCAACTATATCACTTACCTTATTAGACTCTGCAATGATCTCTTTTAAAACTTCGCCAGCCCGATTAACTAATTTCTTGCCTTCCTCTACTTCTTTAGTTCCTTCCTGGATGGATTGAACAGCCTCGCCTGTATCTTTCTGAATAGTCTTTATCATCCCGGCAATTTCTTTGGTTGCTTTTGTTGTTCTTTCGGCAAGTTTCCTAACTTCATCTGCTACAACTGCAAATCCGCGTCCCTGTTCGCCGGCTCTGGCAGCTTCTATAGCTGCGTTTAAGGCAAGCAAATTTGTTTGATCGGCAATATCATCAATCACCTGAACAATCTCACCAATCTTATCGCTGTTTTTTCCCAAAGCATAAACGGTCTCTGCAGATTTTGATACAACTCCAGAAATTTTATCCATTCCAATGATAGTTGCTTTTACAACATCACCACCCTCTTTAGCTTTCTTACCTGCATTCTTAGCAGTTTCTGCAGCGATAGAAGTATTTTTGGTTGTTTCTAAAATTGTTTTACTCATTTCTTCTACAGCGCTTGCAATGTCTGTTGTTTGACTGCTTTGCTCTGATGAACCAGCCGCCATTTCTTCTGCACTTGAAGATATTTGTGTTGCAGCAGAGGCAGTTGCACCAATAGCTTCACTTACTTCAGTCAATGCTTTATTAAGTGATTCCGCTACAGTGTTAATACTATTTGTAATTATCTGATGATCGCCCTGGTAATTTCCATTTACTCTTGCCGTTAAATTTCCATTGGCAAGAATAGTCAATACTTCTGATCCATCTTTAACAGGAGTTATTACAGCATCTAAAGTTTCATTTACACCAGAAATAATTTCTTTATAGCTGCCTTCAAACTTTCCAACATCTCCACGAATTGATAATTGTCCGGTAACTGCAGACTTAGTTAATTTTGTTAATTCATCTTCCAGTGAAGTTAAAGTTGATACCACAGTGTTAAGCGCTTCAGCTAATTTATCTTCAGATGAGTTGGAATTTAGCTTTACTAAATTTCCCCTGGAGATATTAAATGCTGCATCAATTTTTTCTTTTTGGGCAGATTGAAGAATTCTAAGTGCGTTAGCAAGCTCGCCAAATTCATCATTGGAATTAACATCGATAGCTTTATCGAAATTTCCTTTGGCAAATTCTCCAATTACTTCTTTCATTCTGTTTATGGGTCCACTTAACGCCGGAGCAATTTTAAAGGCGGATATTAGAAAAACAATCGTTCCTAAAATCATTCCTATAATTATGAACGTAGTGGATAAATTAATATTACTATCAACGTTTTTACTTAACACATCAGATTTTTTATTAAGTACACTATTTATTCCTTCGAATTTCTTTTTTAATAATGAGCCTACTTCACTACCGGAAGTAACAGAAATAATTGCTGCCATTTCATAATTTTTTGTAACCCCGGCACTCAATATGCCATCTGCAACAACATTTTTATAATTTGTCCATGTTGCTTGTACTTCATTTAAACTGCTGATCATTTCATCATCAAGCTCTCTCTTTGTAAGTGAGAGTAGTAATTCATCAATTTTAGATTTGCTTTTATTAACTGCTTCTATGTTTATGTTTAAATCCGATTCAAAACTTGGGATAGAAAATTTTAATAAGTTAAACTGAAGAATATTATATTCGGCATAAATATCTTCTATAATTGACTTAGGCTCAATATATCCACTATAAATTTCATTTTTATTGCCCGCTGTTTTTCTTAGCTGGATAAAATCATTAATTACAATTATTGCAGCTACTGCAGCTATTGCTAAAAAAGAAATCTGAATTTTACGTACGAACTTAATATTCTTAAAAAATTCCATTTATTACCTCAAAAGTATGATTTCCTCTTATAGAAAGAGTTACGGTGATTTAATTAAGCTTAAAATTTATTGCAAGAGATAATTTAACTTTTAATGCAGCTCCTTTGTTTTTACCAGGAGTAAACTTGCATTTTTTTACAGCTTCAATAGTTGCTTCATCGCAACCAGCACCAATACCCTTAATCATTTTCACATCATCCACACCACCCTTATCGTTTATATAAGCCAGCACATAAACTTTTCCTTCTATTCCAGCTTGTTTTGCAATTGTTGGATAAGAAATTAGCTTTTGAATGGAGCCCATTCCACCTATAGGACTTGGCATTTCTTCTGCAAATGCGGCATATTCTTCATCTCCAGGCAAAAATTTAGGCGAGCTTGCTGAAGTTAAAGTATAAACCTGGAAG
This sequence comes from Ignavibacteriales bacterium, assembly GCA_026390815.1. Taxonomy (NCBI): domain Bacteria; kingdom Pseudomonadati; phylum Ignavibacteriota; class Ignavibacteria; order Ignavibacteriales; species Ignavibacteriales bacterium. Next base: position 298,842 of record JAPLFH010000033.1, read on the forward strand.
AAAGTAAAAATAAAAAGCAGCGTAAACTGAAGAGTGTTCTTCAATGTGATTTTTGTAAGCATGTTTCATCCCTGAAAAAATTAATTAAATCCTTGTTGTATTATCGGAATGTTTTTTAATAATCTTTAGTGGTTTTAAGAAATAATTCCAATTGATTTTGTGGAAAACTATGCTTGAAATAGTTTTATTGTTGGACAATTAATGCCCGGTAAAAAATATGAAGTGGATTTTATCGCCATTCTTTAAAATGCGCTATTTTTAAAAGGATAGAAGCAGTTTAAATTGTCTTATATGAATGGTGATGGCTAAGGCAAAATGGATTAATGAGAAAAGTTTGTCTTATATAGAAGCAAATCTTTTTTTAATGCCCCCAAAATTAATTCTGCGAAAAATAGAGGTAACCTTTATCAAATGCTTCTAAATTTAATTCAACAGTTCCTTTTGGTACAGAAACTTCAACTGCTTTTCGCATTGCGTCTTTATCAATAATATTTGTTACGGCGGTAGCAAAGCCCATCATAATAATGTTAAGCACCATCTTTTTGCCAAGTTCTTCTGCAATACGTGTAGCAGGAATGGAAAAGTGTTTTAAATCTTTTCTTAGGTTTAATGGATTTACTAATTCTTCTTCTGTTATCAATATTCCACCTGGAGCAAGTTCCGGAGAAAACTTAGTATAAGCTTCCTGCGACATCACAATCATTATTGATGGGGAAGTTATATATGGATAATCGATTGGTTTTTGATCAACTATTATTTGTGCACTGCAAGAACTACCGCGGGCTTCTGGTCCAAAGGATTGAATCATGGTAGAATGTTTGTTATCATAAATTGAAGCAGCTCTTCCAATAATGTAACCGCTTAGGATTACTCCCTGTCCGCCAAATCCACCAATTTTAATTTCTGTTCGCATAAAAAATCCTTTAATTAACTTATTCCTACCAGAATTATAGTTTGAGACCGCATAAAAATTATTTCAACCGTTATAAACTTTATAATTATCGCCAAACTTTTTTTGATAATGCTCATTCATTGCATCCAAGTAAGTTGGTTTTTCAATATCAACAAACTTTCCAATTACAATTTTCCCCTGGAATTCCAGAGGAATTGATTTAGTATCTGCTCCATGCTGAATTACACTATTCTCTTTGTAATACATCATCTGGCTTAAACCATCGCCCAGCTTATTCCTTCTGCTGTAAAGTGTTGGGCAAGGCGCTAAAATTTCAATAAATGAAAATCCTTTTTTAAGTAAAGCTTCCTTCATCGATTTTTGCAATTGCCTTACATGAAAAGCTGTCCATCTTGCAACGTAAACCGCACCGCACGATTCCGCAAGAAACGGAAGGTTGAAAGTCTGTTCATAATTTCCGTGTGGTGATGTTGATGCAATTGCACCAAGTGGAGTTGTAGGCGCAACTTGTCCGCCAGTCATTCCGTAAATAAAATTGTTGATTAGGATAACAGTCATGTCAACATTTCTTCTGGCAGCATGGATGAAATGATTTCCGCCGATAGCAGTCAGATCGCCATCACCACTGTAAACAACAACTTTTAATTCAGGATTAGAAAGTTTTAATCCGGTTGCAAAAGGAATTGCTCTCCCGTGCGTTGTATGGAATGAATCCAGGTTCATATATCCGGAAACTCTACCAGTACAACCAATGCCGGATACAATTGCAGTTTTGGTTAAATCAAGACCACTCGATTCTAATGCGCGCGCAAAACAATTTACTGTGGTTCCAATACCGCATCCAGGGCACCAGATTGATGGCATTCTATCCATCCGCAGGAAAGACTCAACCGGATTCATCGGCATAGTTTGTTTTATTAAATCAACATCTTCTAATACAGCCATTTTATTTTATCCTATAAACTTTTCTTAATCGCGTTGTAAATATCTTTTGGATTATGAACAGATCCACCACCGTGTGGCACGAGCAATACTTTTGCTTTACCAGAATTACATCGCTCAACTTCAAGAACCATTTGTCCATAATTTATTTCCGGAACAATAAAAGATTTTATTCTGCCAGCCAATTCTCTTATATATTTTTCTGGAAATGGCCAGGCAGTAATTAACCGCAAATGCCCAACTTTAATACCTTCATTACGTGCCTGCTCAATTGCCGGAATTGCAACACGAGAAGTTATGCCGTAAGTAATTACAACTACATCAGCACCATCAACTTCATCTTCTTGGTAATCAATAATTTTATCTGCATTTACTTTAAGTTTATTCACAAGACGATGAACTAATTTTTCCTGTGTAGCAACCGTCATAGAAGGATAACCGCGCTCATCGTGCGTTAATCCTGTTACGTGGATATTGTAACCATCACCAGCTTTAATAATTGGAGGAACCAAATCCTCATCCGCTTTAAATGGAAGATATTCTTCCTTTGCTCCTTCAAAATATCTGCGTGGATAAATTTTAATTTCTTCTGCAGGTGGAATAGCAACTCGCTCGGTCATATGTCCAACGCATTCATCCATCATTAACAAAACCGGAACACGGAATTCTTCAGATAAATTGAATGCCCTAATTGTAAGATCGAAACATTCCTGCGGAGAATTTGGGCAGAGAGCAATTATTCCATAATCACCATGCGAACCCCAGCGAGCCTGCATCATATCTCCCTGTGCCGGTGCTGTTGGTAATCCTGTGGATGGTCCAGCACGTTGAACATCAATAAACACACACGGAGTTTCTGTCATCGCGGCTAAACCAATGTGTTCCATCATAAGTGAAAAGCCAGGACCAGAAGTTACAGTCATCGCCTTCTTTCCACCCCATACTGCTCCCTGTATAGCAATCGAAGAAGCAATCTCATCCTCCATTTGAATGAACAATCCACCAACAAGTGGGAATCGCTCGGCAATTCTTTCAACGACTTCTGTAGAAGGAGTAATTGGATAACCAGCTACAAAACGGCAGCCTGCAGCAAGAGCTCCTTCGCTGCACGCATGGTCACCATCTATAAAGTGATACCCGGCTAATACACCGGATGGATCTGCCTGAACAAATTTTTTCATAGTTTATTTTCTTTTTATTCTTAATCCGTAAATAGCAAAGTCTGGGCAAAGTAATCCGCACATATCGCAGCCTGTGCAAAGATCGTTGGAAACAAGTGCCGGCGGGTGATATCCTTTAGCGTTATATTGATCTGAGAATCTAAGTGCTTTTGGCGGGCAGAATTCAACACAAAAGCCGCAGCCTTTGCATCTTTCAACACTTATTACAACAGTTCCCTGGACTTTCTTTTCTGTTACCAATTTATTTTCCGGAAGTGAAGTCATCTGTTAACCTTAGAATACTTGTTTATATAAAAATTGATTTATCAAATTATCGGAGGAATCACTATTTAGTTGAAAGCGAACATTGGTTAGTTTTGTATGAGTATTAAAAAGCATTAAGATCAAATTTATTTTTGACAAACTTAGTATAAATTTTTATCAAATTAAAAATGTTGGGAATAAATCTTTGCTAACTTAATTACAGTGTTATTTTAATAATTAAGGTAGAAATACATCTTTTATTTTGTTTTGAATGCTATTTCACTCATCCGGTAAAATATTTTAGATAAACAACGTGGTTTCGATCATTTTAATAATTTATTCGTTTTCTTTCCATTTATTTAAGCGGAAAGAAAAACAATCCGGGATTTAGAAAAAATAATTGTCTTCATTAGTAAAAATTAAACTTACTGGTTAGAAATTGAAAAGTAGTTTATATGAAATGCTGTGTTCTTTAAACTTGAATTACAGATTTGTATATTGAGGATGCTAATATATGATCTTGACAATACTAAATAAATTTCAAGGTGAATTTTGGCTGCTTCATATTACCACAGGTTCGATTATCCGTTTCCGCTTTTATACAGGAAGCATTTAAATTTTATTATAGAATTAGTCATTCAATTACAAAACAATATAGTGTGGTGTTAAATGAAAAGATTATTTGTGATACTTTTGTTATCTGGTTTCCTGATGCCTTTATATTCACAATCGGCAAAAGATATTTTTACTACAAGCAAAATGACCTGGTATGGATTAGATTTTTCAAATGTAAAACTCCTTGGTGCCGCCCACTTTAGCAATCCCAAGGAAATAAGAGATTACTATTTTGAAGCAATAAATAATGTGGTTGTTACAGAGAAAAGCAAATACGATTTAGCCGAGTTTTTTAGAAAAAGTGAAGTGAATTATAATCTTAGTGTTGTAAAAGCAAGAAATGCCGAGTTGGATATTGAAAAAGCTCTTTCGGATAATCCAAGTGATATTAATTTTCTTAATAATGAATTAATTGAAGAAATAATAAAGGAGTATAAATGTGGATCCGATGAAGGATTAGGCGTAGTTTTTATAATAGAAACTCTTAGCAAATTGATTGATATTGGAGAAGCAACTATGTTCGTTACTTTTTTTGATATTTCTACAAAAACAGTGCTTTTAACTTATAGAATGACCGGCAGAGCAAAAGGTTTCGGTTTTAGAAATTATTGGGTTCGATCTGTTTTTAGTGTGCTTAAAGATATAGATGATAAATATTCTTATTTAAATGACGCTTATAACAAGTAAGATATTGTAATAAATTAAATAAACGACAGCTTATTGATTATAGAATCTTTTTTAAATTTATTGTAACTTGCAAACGTAACTAAATAATTTTTTTACAAATTAAAGAGGATAAGATGAAAGCATATCTAAAATATTTCTTCATCATTTTCGCCGGTGTTTTATTCTTTTCAGGCTGTGGTTCTAACATAATTCTTAAAGAGGGCGGTTTAGATTTCCTTAAAGGGCAATCTGTTTTGAAAGTTGAATATAATTACGAAGGTATGAAAGTAGGCGATCTTACTGAAGAGGAGTACACTCAAAAAAAAGTTGCCGAATATAATGAAAAGGAAAAAGGTAAAGGTGATGAATGGTTGAGAAACTGGAAAAGAGACAGAGCTGATAGATTCCAACCAAAGTTTGAAGAATTGATGAACAAAAATCTGGAAGGTAAAATTAAGGTTGATCCGTCAGCTACTTCTGCTAAATATACCTTGATTCTAAAAACATTGCTTTCCGATCCTGGATGGAATATTGGCATTATGCGAAGAGATGCTATGATTAGAACAGAAGCTATTTTTGTTGAAACAGCTAACCACAACAATATTTTAACAGTAATCGAAATTAAGAAAAGTCCCGGTGGAACTTTTGGAGGATTTGATTTTGATTCAGGTTTAAGAATGCAAGAATCTTATGCTAAATGTGGTAAAACATTAGCTAACTATTTGATGGATAATTTATAGAATCTTCTGAAAAATTAATAATTGGCAAGTGTCATTCCCACAAACCTGACTACTGTGTCTGTTGCAGAACTTGTCATTCTGAATGAAGCAAAGCGAAATGAAGAATCTCTATGCTAATAATGGGACTTACTCTTATTTGGGGGTTAGATTCTTCGCTCATAACCCTGCCTACCGGTCAGAGTCTGTTGCAGAACAGAAGAAGTGGCAGAATAATTGCGATAAGAAAGGAGAAATAAAACAGAGTGAAAAAAGAATGTTGGGAAGAAAGAAATTTGAGCCAAAATTAATGTATGCAGTTAGTCTGGAGGACTTGGTACC